>WYEI01000190.1 GCA_009903905.1 Pyrobaculum sp.
CGGTAAACGCCGTCAAGATAGACCCCTATCTAAACGTCGATGCTGGTACTATGAATCCATATGCGCACGGGGAGGTGTTTGTGACTTTTGACGGCGGCGAGACCGACCTGGATCTGGGACATTACGAGAGGTTTCTCGACGTGGAGCTGCCCAGGAGGAACAACGTCACCTCGGGCCAGGTGTATCTGTCTGTGATTGAGAAGGAGAGGAGGGGGGATTTCCTGGGGCAGACTGTCCAGTTGATTCCTCACGTGACTGATGAGATCAAGCGGAGGATAGTTGAGGCGGCGGGGGGCTACGACGTGACGCTGGTGGAGATAGGGGGCACCGTGGGGGATTACGAGCAGTTGCCGTTTCTGGAGGCTGCGAGGCAACTCCGGCTGGAGCTGGGCGACGACGTGGTGTTCATCCACGTGGCGTGGGTCCCCTTCTTGTCCACGACGGGGGAGTTCAAGACTAAGCCGCTTCAACACAGCGTGGCGGAGCTGAGGCGGTACGGCATACAGCCAGATGCGGTGGTGGTGCGCTCGGAGCGCCCCGTAGACGCCGGCTCGGTGAGGAAGATCGCCCTATTCGCCCACGTGCCGCAGTGGGCCATATTCAACTCCTACAACGTAGACACGATCTACAAGGTGCCTCTGTTGTTGGAGCAACAGGGCGTGGGGGATTTCTTGGTGAAGCGTCTGAGGCTTGTGTCGCGGGCGCCGGACTACAGAGATTGGGAGGAGTTCGTGTCGCGGCTGACGGCGCCTAGGCACAGAGTCGCGGTGGGCATGTGCGGCAAATACGTGGAGCTTCCCGACGCGTATCTCAGCATCATAGAGGCTCTTAGGCATGCAGGCGCGGCGCTTGACGCGAAGCCGGAGCTGGTGTGGATAAACTCGGTGGAGGTGGAGAAGGACCCGGACATGTTGCGGAGGCTTGGCCTAGACGCCGTGGTGGTTCTGCCAGGTTTCGGGAAGAGGGGGACAGAGGGCATGATCGAGTGTATTAGATATGCCAGGACTGAGAAGATTCCTTTCCTCGGCATCTGCTTCGGCATGCAGCTTGCGGTGGTGGAGTTCGCGCGAAATGTGGTAGGGCTGAGGGGCGCCAACTCCACGGAGCTGGACCCGGAGACCCCCCATCCCGTTGTCCACCTGGCGCCGGAGCAGAGGGAGGTGGACGTGCTGGGGGGTAGCATGATCCTGGGCAACAGGGAGGTAGAGATCGTCCCCAACACCCTGGCGGCGTCTCTCTACGGCGCCGTGGCGACTGTGGAGAGGCATAGACACCGGTACGAGGTCAACTTGTCTTACCTGCCTAAGTTGACCGAGGCGGGGCTTGTGGTGTCTGGCTGGAGGCGCGACATAAAACGGGTGGAGATAATAGAACTGCCGAGCCACCCATACTTCATAGCTACGCAGTTCCATCCCGAGTTCCGATCCCGGCCGACGAAACCAAGGCCTGTTTTTGTCGGCTTGCTGAAGGCGGCGCTTAGCTGAGGCGCCAAAGCTCTATCTTTTTGGCGTATCTGTAGGCGTAGGTCGATGCGGCCAGCGCCACGGCGCCGCCTATCACGGCTGTGAGCACCGTGAGCAGCAGATCGCCTGTGAACATGTAGACGGCGATTGGTATCGCCGCGGCTGGCTCCAGCGTGACCAGCATCAGGATGTAACCCAAATACTGCATGGCTAGAGGCGCCTTGGCGGGCCCCGTCTCGGGGTTGCCCGCCTCGTATCTCATAAGTTTATAGGGGGTGGGCCGGCGGGGCGCTATAAGCATCACTAGGTATACTGTCCCTACCATTAAAAAGAAGAGGACTCCGAAAACTAGGGCCACAGCTGTGGCGTCGTCCATAGGAGTTGGTGTGTCCAGTTATATAACAGTTGTTGTTGGGTTGTGATCTCCCTCGTGCTGGCTGGCTTGTCGGCCGTGGCGTATGGCTTGGCGCCGGTGATTTACAGGCCTGCCTTGGCCTGCACGTCGCAGTACAGAGCTGTGAATGTTTTTTCTCTCTTCTCCATTGCGGCGGGTTTCCTCCTGCCGTGGAGGGCGGTTGAGCCGTTTGGCGTCGCGGCGGTGGCGTCTGCGGCGTTGTTGGGAGGGGTGGTTGGGTCGTGGCTTTACATATCTGCTGTGAAGGTTGGAGGGGCGTCGGTGGGCAACACCAGCAGTTCGCTGTATATAGTGCTGTTGCCGCTTTTTGCCTGGAAGATACATCTAGTGCCAGCCGCCGCGCTGGTTCTGCTGGGGCTTGCCGTGGCGTCGTGGGGCGACGAGGGGTCTAGACGAGGCGCCCTCTACGGCGTCTTGGCGGCGTTTGTTTGGGCTGTTTCGATAAATTTCTACGCGGCGGCTGTAGAGTCGTTGGGCCCCGGCGGTGCGTTGTTTATGAGGGGTGCGGTGGTGTTTCTGGCGAGCCTCCTCCTGAGCTGGGGCGCTCCCATATGTAAGATCCGCCGCCTCCTCGCCGGCGGCTTCGTGGATACGTTCGTGGGGTTTGTCTCCTACACCTTGGCTGTCTCCCTCGGCAATTATGTCGTGGTGACTCTGGTGATGTCTACGTATCCGCTCATAACTGCGCTTACGGAGCGGCCGCTCCGCTGGAGGAGGGCGCTGGGCGCCTTGTTGGCTGTGGCGGGGCTGGCGGCGGCTACTAGGTTAAATATGTAGTGTTGTGGGGGGCTGTGAAGATCGTGGTTACAAACGACGACGGTCCCCACAGCCCGTGGCTTGGGCCTTTGGTGGAGGCGCTGGAGGAGGCGGGCCACGAGGTGGTTGTGGTGGTGCCAGAGAGGCCTAGGTCCGCCGCCGGCTTGGCTAGGACTTATCACAAGCCTCTTAGGGTGAGGCGTCTGGGGGACTACTACGTTGTTAACGGCTTCCCGGCGGACGCGGTGTTTCTCGCGCTTAAGCTTGTGTCGCCAGACGCCGAGTTGGTCTTGTCGGGGGTGAACGTGGGTGAGAACATAGGGGTTGAGGCGACGTATGGAAGCGGGACTGTGGGAGCGGCCATACAGGGTGGTGTGCTGGGGGCGCGGTCTCTCGCGTTGTCTATGGAGGCGGGCGGGGAGGTGGGGTTTATGCGCCGCGTTGCGGTGGCCGCCGTGGAGGCCGCCGCTTTTTTAGACGGGTTTTTGACCGTCAGCGTGAACATCCCGGCGCGCTGGGGCGGCGGCGTTTACTGCGCCAGGAGGCTGGCGAAGGCTGTGTATAGGGAGAGGCTGTACGAGGGGGTTGACCCCCGCGGCGATAAGTACTACTGGCGCTGGGGGCCCCGCGCCGAGGGGTTTGAGCCCGGCACAGACGCGTATTATTTCTACGTGGAGAGGGGAATCACGGTGCTGGGGCTTTCTGAGGCCGGGGTGGTGTCGGTGGAGGAGTTCGGGAGGGGGTTAGGGACAAGGCTTGGGGTAAAACAAATAAACTGCTAAATGAGACCCGCCGTGGATGTGGTAACCACTCTGCGGTACAGGTTCGTGCGGTACTGCGTAAACAAGGCGTATGCGGAGATGGAGTTGCAGGGAGTGCCCGCGGAGGTGGTCAACGTATTTGACGACGTCGTGAGCCAGATTAGGGATTTGGAGAAATACTTCACCTCTCTGGACTCCGTGGCGAGGACGCTGAGGGTCGACCTGCCCGAGAGGCTGAAGGTTTTGAAGGAGCGGGACCCCGCCTTGGCCGGGGCGTTTGTTAAGAAGCTGGTGGAGCACTGTCTCGAGCTGGAGGAGGTCGCCAATTCGAGGGTTAAGGACTACCTCCGGGAGCTGTTAAGCGACTTTTAAAGGCCCTATTTTAAGTGAGGGTAGTACTATACGCGCCGCCGGGCACCGGCAAGTCTAGACATGTCGCAGAGGCGGCGGCCCGGAGCAGACGCTCTTTGATATTTACCAGGAGCCACCTGGAGGGTCTGCAGATGGCTAGGTACGTGGCTGAGTTCGGCGGGGAGGCGGGTTTGCTCTTCGGTAGGAAGTCGCTGTGTCCCCTAGGCGCCGAGAACTCCCTGCGGTGTCTAGAGCTGAGGGAGCGGGGGGTCTGTAAGGCGATGTCCCGCCGGCCTCTGAAGCTTGTCTTTGACGTGGAGGAGCTGTATAAGCAGGGAGTGTGTCCCTACGAGGCTCTCCACGTCGCTGGCCGGCGGAGTAACGTGGTTGTGCTCCCGTTGGCGTACCTATCGAAGGTGTCGAACGTATCGGCAGTGGCTGACCTCTTCGAGGAGGTGGATTTCGTCGCGTTAGACGAGGCGCATAACCTGCTGGCTGTGGTGGAGGTGCGCGACGACGAGCTGTACTCCAGGCGCTACTGCGTAGACGCCGGGGGGCGAGTGATGTGTCTAGCCCTGCCGCTGGTGGGCGAGCTGGTGGGCAGGTCGAGGCGGCTGGTCGCGGCAAGTGCCTCCATTCTGCGGCATTTCTCCGAGGTTTTTACATACTTCCTCAGGGCGGAGTATGTAGAGGTCCCCACGCTCCCCGGCGCGGAGAACCTCGAGGTTGACCTCATCCCGCTTGAGGTGCGGTACCGGACTAGGATGCGGAGTAGATACGTGGAGGCCGTCGCGGAGGC
>WYEI01000090.1 GCA_009903905.1 Pyrobaculum sp.
CCGCGCCCTACCGGCGGCCAGTCTCCTCCAGCCATCTCTCAATGGCATCTGCAAGCTCGGCGTAGCGGGCGAAGCCGTCTAGATGCTCCCTGCCGCACACGATCTCTATCTTGCCGTCGCTCCTCTGGTACACCTTAGGCTCCTTGCCCGTAATGGCCTTTATTACGGCGGTGAACCTCTCCGCGTCTGCCTCCCTGCCCCCAGGCGCCTTGGCGCTGGCGTAGGCGCGTCCCACCGCCGCGTTGTCTTTCCCATACCTGCCGTATGTTATCTCGTAGTTGCGCCGTACGCCGCCCACCTCCGCCGTTATCTTAATCCTTAGCAACTTTTTGCCGCCTCTGTCCTCCTCAACGGCTTCTCCACCTCTCACCTTCACTTTGTATTTTTCGCCGTTCACCTCGACCTCCATCTCAAAGCCCTTTAGCTTTAGGGAGCCTCTCTCCTTGCCCCCTTCACGATCTCTTTGGCTTTTTCGTAAACGTCGTTGCCCTCCTCCTTCGCCCTCTGGAGAATGTACTCCACGAAAGCCGCCCTCCGAAATGGTTAAGTCGGCGGCGACGGGACCGCCCTCAGTCCTCCTCCTCAGCCCCTCCCAGCTGACGTCAAGCCCCTCGGCCGCCAGCTTCATGGCCTCATCCAGCTTGTGGTTCTTAAGCCTATCGTCTCCTTCAAGCAGAGGAGGTCCGTAGCGGAAGTATAGGCCAGCCAGCCTAGCCGCGCCGACGCCAGACGCGACCACGTTGAAGGCGCTCCAGACTCTCTTCACCTCCGTCTCAATGCCGTGCGCCGCCAGGGCGGCCCCCCAGAGCAGGGCGATTACCCGCTCGCCGCTGGTCAGCTCAACCCTCTTCATCGCCGCGGACACGTATCCGTCGCCGTCTATAGCGCTGGAGACCACTGCGCCCAAGTACCTCAGCGTTGTTTCGTCCACGCCTAGCCTCTCCGCCTGCATCAGCAGAAGGGCGGGCGCTATAACCTCCCTTGCGACTTTGTCGTCATCGAGCTTACTCTTCAAACCCTCCAGCTCCTCCAACGCCTTACCCAAGTCGAAGCCGAGGCCTACCTTGACACTTTCAAGCCGCCTCTTAACCATGCTTGTCACTTCGCCCCAGTGGTCAGCTACCCACCGCTTGAGGACGTCCCAGCTCCCCGCCTCTACGCCCAGCATGTGGAGCCACCCGCCCTCCGCGCTCCTCTTGATCGCCTCGTCGAGCTTCTCAAGGGGGGCTTCAGCCAAAACCACCAGCTTCGGCCCCTCAAGAGTTAAGGTCATGCGTAGCCCTACAACAGACCAGCCGAACAAGGCGTGAGTCTCAGCAAACTGCCACAGGCGGGATGTGGTCATCCGCAACACCCTCTTGTTCTTCTTTCTGATTATCGCCACGTCTGAGTCAACCCAGCCCGCCGCATACATGAAGAGGTCTTCGACGGGCAGACGCCTTCTAACCTCCTCCGCCGCCTTCTCCACCACCTCGAGCCTCTGCTCGAAGAACCCCCACCACCTCTCCATGTCGAAGATCAGGGTGTAGGTTATGCCCGCCACCTCCCCCTTTCCCATTTTTGCAATCCACAGCGATATGCCCAGCTCGTCGAGCTTGCCGCCCTCCTTCATGTTGTAGAGTTTAAACACGTAAGACGACTCGGTCTCCTTCTCAAGCTCCAGCGCCAGCTTGCCGCCCTTTTCAAGCTCTTTGATGAAGTCGCTGTAGTGGTCGGTGCCTGGCTTTAGGAAGAGGCGGCGGAGGCCCTCCGCCAACATCTCCCCCACTTCAGCCGGCCTCACTACCCCCTCCTTTTTGGCCCTGTCGTACGCTGTCTTCGGCGGATAGTAGAGGTGCCAGGCAGACCCACCCACCTCAAGCCAATATCTAGCCGCCGTGCCGAAGACGCCCCTCCTACCCAGCGCGTATTCCCTATACGCGATTAGAGCGGCGTAGGCCTTCACCCCGAAATTCACGCCGCTGAACCTGGAGAGCTCCGGCGCCGTCGCCTCAGCCAGCCTTCTAGCCACGTCTTCCTTCACGTCGAGGAGGTCCCCCAGACCGTGCCTGACTGCGTATTCGTTCAGCTTCTCCCTGAGAGTACTCAAGGCGTCTGTGAAGGCCGCCTCCTCTTCCTCGGCCAGCTGTTTTATCTGTTTGAGGTCCGCCACGTACGGCCCATCGCCCACCTCCCCCCTCTGCACCGCCTCCCTAAGCCCCTTCGCGTATTCTTCCAACGCAGTTCTGTAGACGCTGAAGGCCTCCTCCAAAGCCAGCGCCGCGTAGAAAAGGGCCCTCTTCATCTTTTCGTCCGCGGCGTATCTGCCGTAAAGCTCGGCGCCTCTCCCCACCCTAAGCTCCCTCTCCTCAGAGGACCTCGGCGCAATGAGCATCCTCAAAGACTCCCAAGGCTCCGCCAGCTTCACCCTCCCGGCGTTAGCATCCTTAGCGATTTTCTTGAACTTCTCGTATGGGTCGGGGTCGTTCTTCAAAATGTTAAACACCTCCTCCCTAGAGTATTCCTTTACGCCTGCGGGTATAAACGGCGCCAGAGACGCCGCATACGCCAGCTTATCAAGCTCGATCATACCCCACAGGTTCAACGCGGCAGAGAGCGCAACCACCCCAGCCGCCACAGCGGCCATCAAGAAGAGATATGTCCTGTGCTCGTCGATCCAAGCCAATACCCGCGTCACCGCTTCAACAAACAGCTCCACGAGGCGCTGGACAGTTATCTTGACATGTTCAAATACATCCTTTGCCGCCTCATACAGCGCCTTGGCGGCCTTCCGCACATACTCAACAGCCTCCCTAAACCGACCCACCACTGCCAACGCCAAGGCGGAGGCGACGGAGGAGACAACGGCCTCCGAGTAGAGGTCACTGTAAACAGAATACAACGCCGCCGAGAGTCCGGCTGAGGCGGCTTCTCCGTGTCTACGCCACATCTCCATGCGCCGGTTTAAAAACAACTATACGCGAGGAAATCCTTGCTGTAGACATTCGGCGTGGAGTGGGTTGGGAAGTGGCTGAACCTTAGGGAGAGGCTGGTGGAGATGGCCAAGACACTGCGCAGATATCCGTGGATGGTGGAGGTGGTAAAACAAAGGCCCATGAGCATTCTCCATCCCTACATGGTGGAGGTGTACGTGGCGAGAGATGGCTCTGATGTGTGCCTTTCCCTCACCTCGTCGAAGGCGTACTGCGCACAAGACGGAACCGTGAGGGAAGTCAAGCTGGAGCTGGAGTTTAAACGATATGAAGTATACGAAGACAAGATTAGAGAGGTATACCGCCCCAAGGGCCTGCTGGCATTCGCCGCGGCGGCGAGAGAATACGTAAGACTAATCTAACCATGTACCCAGCCACGAGACGTCTAATCCCGAGCGAGACCATCGAGGAGGGCCTCCCAGTGCTCCGAGACGGGAGTGGCGGGCTAGGGCCAGCCTTCACGTTCCGCACTCTCCTCCTATACCTCACAAACGCTCCCCCTCCCAGCACTCTTGCGCCAGAGGAAAAAGACGAGTTTTTAAAGATCTGCCCACGCCTCTTGTACTATTCCCGTCGATAGAGACGTGAAGCCCATATATAGCCGAGATAGATATATAGCTACGGTTTCCCCGATCTCAACAGCTCCTCAACCCTCTTCCCGGGGTTCAACACGTAGAAGCCCAGCTCCCTAGCCTTCTTGACTATCTCCAGCCTCTTCCTAACGCCGACTGTGCCCCCGATCCTAACCGCGTGGGTCTTCGGGTCCAGCCGGCCAAGCTCCTCGGGGTTATGCACAACAACCTCCACGAAGCCGCTGGGGTGCAGGCCGCGGACAGCAGCGGGTTTCCTGTAGCCGGCCTCAACGGGCTTGGGCCACCCCTTCATCTTCCTCCTGATCTTGTTGTCGAGAGTCCTCTGGTTCCTCCACCCGCTGTCTTCAATCCTCTTATACCGCCACTGATCTATGCGCACGAAATCCGGCTTCTTCCTCTTGAGCAGAAGCCTCAGCCTCAGCAGTCTCCGCAAAGCCGGTGGAAGCTCCCTCCTAGGTCTAGAGACAGAGCTAGACACGGAAACCCTCAGACAAGTTGACTATTTAAAATTTAGTAGACGTACGCCAGGAGAACTCCGCCGATTTTCCTCTCCTTAGCCTCTATGTGGGACATGACGCCCTGGCTGGTGGAGACCACGAGAATACCTATCTGCCTAGCCGGGAGGAACTTCTGCTCCCAGTCCACTATCTCGCGGTACTTCACGGGGTACCTAGGCCTGATGGGGCCTATGTCGTTTATCTTACCCAACAGCTGGACGATGTATTTGCCGCCTCTTCCGTCGTCGACATACTCCACCTCACCCACGTAGCCGTAGCGCTGAAGCACCCTCAAGACGTAGTAGATCAGCTTATTCACAGGCCAGATAACCACCTGCCTCTTCCCCATGGCCTCCGCGTTTTTTATCTGAATCAACGCGTTAGAAAGCAGATCAAGCATCACCATAACCCCCCGCCAACCCTAGGCTTTAAAAACATTTCTCTCAGAAAAAGCCGTAGGGCTTGGAGGCGCCGGTGAA
>WYEI01000259.1 GCA_009903905.1 Pyrobaculum sp.
AAGCCGCCGGTGGACGCCGTGACTGCCGCCAGCGAGGTGGGCGACCCGGTCCACCTGGCCTTGGCGGCAATAGCGTTGGGCGTGGTGGCGGCGGGGGGCGAGGTTCTGCTGGCCGGCGGCACGCAGATGGCGGCCGCCGCGGCGCTTTTTAAAGCCCTCGGCGGCGACCCGGGGCGTTTCGCCGTGGTCACCACCCGCTGGATCGTGGAGGACAGCTCCGCCGACTTTCTGGGCTTGATGAGGGAGGTGGGGGTGGGCCGAGTACACTACTCCAAGTCTTCCTTCGCCAATTCGCGGTGCCGGGGTCTTAGGGCCTACGAGGAGGGCTACGTGAAGGAGGGGGTGGCGATGGGCTACGCGCTGTGGCGGGCCGAGGCGGCTGGCGTAGACGTCTTGAGGAGGGTGGAGGAGGAGTACGTGCGCGTCGTCGGCCCCTGCGGGTGATGCTCTTCGTGGTGGGGACCGGGCCGGGGGACCCTGACTACCTCACGGTGAAGGCGTTGAAGACGTTGGAGAGGTGCCGCGTCGTGGCGGGGTGGCCCAGCGTGTTGAAGAGGTTGCCCCTCGGCGGGAAGGAGGCGGTGCCGCTCAGCTACAGAAACCAGGAGGAGGCGCTCAAGAGGCTTGCCGAGCTTTCGCGGGAGGCCGACGTCTGCCTGGCGGTGCACGGAGACCCCGCCGTGTCTGACTGGGAGCTCATGGAGAGGGTGAGGGCGCTGGGGGTGCCCTTTGAGGTGGTGAGCGGCGTGTCTTCCGTCAACGTGGCTCTGGCGAGGCTCGGCCTCGACCTCGTCCAGGTGGTGGTGGTTTCTCAACACGCCAGAGAGCCTCAGCTCCTGCCGCCGGCTGAATGCGGCCGCCACATCCTCGTCATCCCGCCGCCCGGCGGCGTCCAGAAGGTCGTAGAGGAGCTTAGGGCGCGTGGATGCGAGCCGGTGGTGCTGGAGGACTTGACCCTGCCGACGGAACGCGTGGCGCCCCCCGGGGAGCCCTCCGCGGATCTAGTCATCGTGGCGGCTAGGTGCGGATCAGCGCGGCCAACGTGACCGCCGCCAGCGCCCAGGCCGCGGCCGCCGCGGCCACTATCCTTAGACCTCTTCTGACGGCGTCTGCGTCCGGCAGGTCGCCTACGCCCACCGTGTAGTGGCCGGCTTTCTCCAGCCTCACGCCGAGGGCCGCCGCCAAGGCGGCGATGGGCCAGCCGGCGTTTACGCTCGGCACCCGGCGCCTGTGCTGGAGTATCGACAGTCTCTTGAAGCCTCCAGCCGCCAAGATCAGAAGGGCGGCTACCCTAGCCGGGACGTAGTTGAGGAAGGTGTCCATGTATGCGGAGGGCGCGCCCAACGCGCCTTTTTCCCGGAAGCCCACGAGCCCGTCGAGGGTGTTGACGAGGCGCTGAAGCCAGGCGCCGGGGAGGCCGAGGAGGAGGTACCAGAGGAGGGGCGAGACGAAGGAGTCCACCAGCGACTCCGCCGCCGCCTCTAGGCAGGCGGAGTTCACGCGGCGGGGGCCTGCGTTGGAAAGGTCGCGTCGGACGAACTGCTGAGCCACGTGCCGCATCGCCGGCGTGCCTACGTGCCGCATGCAGGGGTAGAGGATGTGGGTGATGGAGAAGGTCAGCTTGAGGAGGTAGCCCTCCGCTAGGTAGGACAGAGGCGGGGGGACCGCCGCAGTTGCCTGCGCGAGGCTCCACACGGCCAGAGCCCCGAGGGGGGCTGTCGCCGCCACGGCCACGCCTCTCGCCAGCCCGCCTCCGCGGGCCAGGGGGGACACGGCTCGGTAGAACAACGACACCGGGTGGATCTGAGGCGGGATCAGCCTGCTCACCAGATACCCCCTCCACCACCTGGGCCAGTCCAGGAGCTCCAGCGCCAGCGCGACGAGAAGCGCCTCAAACACGCCCCCCGCGAAGCTCTCCGCCTCTCGAAACCGCGCCTCCGACGCCGAACAGCCAGGCCGTTCTCAACGACGCACCGCCGCACACGCCGACAGAAAGCTCCAAAATAAAAATAATGAGCCCGCCGCACATCAACGGCGGCGCCGTTGCGAAGCATGCACTGAAGAGCGAGATTTTTTCCGCGCCTTGTGGCGTCGGCGCGGAGTGACATGCACGTGGTTGCATCCAGCTGATGGCTTGCGTAGTATATTTAAACGCATAACTTGTCTATATTGTGGAGCAGGATCGGGCCGTGAAGTTGGAGCTAGACTGGAACAAGCTTGAGGAGGTCGTCGAGAGGGCAATACGCAAAGCGAGGACAGAGGAGCTTAAGGAGGTGGCCGAAGCTATAAAGACGCTGGCCGACTACATGAAGACTGGTTTCGAGGCGATGTTTAAAGCTGTAGAAGAGTTGAGAATCGCCATTGAAGAAATGCGCAAGACATACGACGAGCGGCTTAAAAGGCTTGAAGTCACCATGGGCCATCTGGGTGGGAGGTGGGGTAGGGACTTGGAAAAAGTGGTTCTTGAGCTGTTCAAAGAGGCGCTTGAGCGCAGAGGCGTCGAGGCTGAGAAGGTGGAGAAGCTGGTACTCAAGACCGTCGTCGGCGCGGTCGATGTCGACGTATATATCCACGACGGGAGGGGGTATCTAATTGAAGTCAAGGCCATGGCCCATGGCGACGATGTGGGGTGGTTCGCCTGGAGGGCCAAGCTGGCAGCCGAGGAGCTGGCGAGACAAGGCAAAAAGGTGGAGAGGCTTATCTTCGTCGCCGTCCACATAGACAAAGAGGCGCTGGAAAAGGCAAGACAATTAGGCATAGACGTCATATACGGCAACGTCATAGACTAATCTTTCGCCGGCGCTTAAACATCTCTACGGGTCGCCGCACAGAGACTAGATGCCGCGGACAAGGTCGGCGTGGTTGCGGCCGGGTGGCTGTAACGTAGCTTTGGCCCTGCTGTGCACTACGGGTTGGAAGTGGGCAAGAGAACTTCAACCGCGGCTACGTAAGCCTCCGCCCGAACTCCACTCCTTAAGCACTCCCTGGCCCTTAGCAACACGCCAGCCCTCACATCTGTGATGACCAGCCGCGGGGCCTTGTCCCCCCTCCCGCCGGCGACCGGCTTGGCCAGATATTATATGGCGACGTGGTTGTTCTCCTCACCGCCCTCGCCCTCAACCTACACGAGGTCCACCACAACGGCTTAGACGAAAGCGGCGTCCTCAGTAAATACTCCACACTACAACAAGTGGAAGAAGACGTCAAAGAGCTGGCGCAACGCACAGCCCAATTCGCAGAGGCTTTAAGACAACGCCTCAATCCAAGCAATACACCTCCCTAACTCAACCACCCTCTTTAAGCGCCCTCCTCACGGCTTCTCTGTGTATGGGGGTCTGCCAGGCGGCGTTTTTCCCAATGCCCAGCTCCGGGTCTCTCATGGGCGGCGGGGCGTCTATCCAGAAGTAGGGGTCTCTGTCGTACATGTTGTATACGATTAGGTTCCTCGCCTCCAGCTCTTTGATAAGCTCCTCCGGCGCGCCGCCGGCCCAAAGCGTCTCCGGATCCTCCACCGCCGCCTCAAGCCACCTCCCCCACCGCCTAATAAACTCCGCTGTCAACCCCTTTTCCCGTATTACGTCTTCTGCAACCCTCCCCACAGCCCATCCAGAGCTGTAGAGCCTCCCGAGCATTCTCGGGTTTCCGCCAGTCCACCTCCAGACATCCTCGAAGGGGGGCTTCGGTTCCGGCATCTTGTCGTACAGCTGGTGGAAGCCCTCCTGCGGCATGTTCCACATAGGACGTAGTTCGGCCCAGAAATGTCTCCCGATTTCGCGTCTGCTTACGCCTTCGCTGGTGGCGACGAGGACGACGATGTTTTCGTATCTATACACGGGGTGTTCTATCATGTTTAGCAGACCTTTCACATACGCCGCGGCTTTGTCTAAGCCGATGGCTTGGAAGACGTCGTCGGCGATGATGGCGATCTTCCGTCTCCGCTTCTTTAGAATCTCCCGCGTGAGGTCAAACACGGCAAGGGCCAGCCGGCCCCACTTCTCATCCTCAAGAGTCATCCTCACCAAATCTACAAAAAGCGTCTTGACGTCGGGATCATCTACCTCAGCCGCGAAGACCTTGTCTAGGGGGTGGAGGTAGAAGACGTCGTAGCCCAAATCCCTCAGCATTACAGAGGCCTGCCGGAGGAAGGCAGTTTTGCCGCATCCCTCCGGGCCGAAAATCACCACAGGGAATCTGGTGCCCCTCTCTGCCCACTCCACCACCCGCGCAAGGGCGCCGTCCCTATCCACAAACTCCGTTTCCACGCCAGGCGCGATTTCGACCGCTATTCTTTTCACGTCTTTCAACGATTGCATTAAATTAAGCTTTTAGCCTGATTTCGCTCAGAGAGGCTGAGCTCCTCGTCCAGCGTGTTGGCCCACGGCACGGCGTAGAGTGCCTCGTCCACCGACAGCAACCTGCCGGCTACGGCCTTCCTTAATAGCTAAGCCGGCACGAAGTTATCCGCCGGCGGGCTCACGAGGGAGCGGCTGAAGAGCTCCTCGGCATATGCTACGGCGTCGAGGAGGTTCA
>WYEI01000112.1 GCA_009903905.1 Pyrobaculum sp.
TGCCGCCGGCCAGCAGAACCTCGCCCCCCGCCGCCACCACGCCCAACGCTATTGCCGCCAAGGCCAGGTGGACCGGGTCGCCCACCTCGCTGGCGGCAGTCACGGCGTCCACCGGCGGCTTAAGCCGGGAGACCGCCTCCTTGACCACCGCCGTCTTGAGCTCCTTGGGGTTGTTGGAGGCGGCGCTGCTGGTCCTGCCCCACGCGTCGTAGCCCAGCGCCACCAGTATCGCCATCGCCGTGGTGGTGCCGCCTGGGATAGACTCGCCGAGCACCACCCGCCCAAGCCCCGACAGCTGGCGGCCCAACAAAACGCCGTTTTTTACAACCCTCTCAGCCGCCTCCCGCGGCAAGGCCCCCCTCCTTATGTCGCCCCCAGGCACGCCGCCCAGCACCACCCGCGGCACCTGCGGCTGGACCCGGGCCCCGGCGTCCACCACCAGCTTAGGCACGTCGCTGGTCAACGCCCTAGTGACGAGAGCCGGCGTGGGGATGCCCTCCGGCGTCGCTGGCACCACGTCGAGAGTAATGGGCCGCCCAGCGAGGAGGTACTCCACGTCCAGCGCAGGCGTGTAGTGTGTGGCCTCAGGCGACGGGCCGGCAATGGAGATGCCAGGTATCAAAGACACGTCGGTGGTCCCGACAACCACCACCAACAAGTCGTTCATAAGTTCCGGAAAAAAGACATTTATAAAGGTTGATCACCCAAAATATAAAGTTGAGCACAGCCGGCGGTCCCCGCCAACCTTTTTAAAGACTCGACAACGCCCACAGGTCCTGCGCCTGGCAACGGAGTCGCGGCAGGTGCGAAGACGTTGACTGGATAGACACATGTCTTTCTCCGAGGTCGGGTGATGAAGGCCGCGGACCGCGACCTAGCGGGGCTGATGAAACACGCCGCTACTCGTGGCGAGGAAACCGCGTAGACGGCTTGCGTCAAGACTCGACACAAGATCGAACTGGCGCAGAGCCCGAGGGGCAGGTCCTCGATGGGCGGTTGGACGCTGCTGTCCACGAGACCTCCGGCTATAGAGATGCAAGGGGTGCACGCCGTGGACGCTGTCAGCGACATGTCGCTGTGGCGGGGATGTCGCGCCGGCGGCTAAGGCAGAATTACGCTCTTGACCTCAGGCAACCTCTCCCAGTCTCTGTCCCTAGTGATCACCACGGCGTCTAGTCTCCGGGCCACGGCGCCCGAAGGGAGGAACCTTCGCCCCTTAGGGCGGGGAGGGGGTCAGGCTCTTGACCTCACCAAGCCCCGGTTTACCAGCCGTTGATCCCGGGTTCGAATCCCGGCCGCCGCATTCATCAGCTTTTCCCGGTTTCTGTCTAAACAGGGCATATGTTCAATTCCGCATGTCTCTTGTTGTTAGTTCCACATATAGAGCAAGCTCGGCGTTTCTATTATCAGCTGACTCACAGTGGTGTCAGCTTCGAGGAGACAAAAAGGTATTGAGAGAAAAAAGGGGATGTCTCTTTAGGATCTTTTCCGCTATCTCCCTCTGTCTCGGCGTGCCGTTCTTCGCCTTTTCGGTGAGGTACAGCGCTATGGTTTTTCTGATAGTTTCATCTCTCTCTGCCAATCTCAGAAGATCGGCTGTGGTGATATATACCATATAGTTTGGGCCTGACCTAACGACGTTTGGCCTAAGTCCCGCCGACTCAAGCCTTTCGGCTATGGCGAGCGCCTTTCCGACGTCGCGGGTGTAGCGTTTGGCCAAGAGCGAACCGCCTCTGCCGCTGACGAGATGTAGATACATCGCGACGCCCGCCACGACCACGGTGCCCGGCCTGTCCGCTTCAGCACGTGAGACCATAGTGATCTCGCCGTTGTTGTGCTTATACGCCTCCCTAAGGACGTCTATACTTCTCTTCTCCGTCTTCAGCTTATGGGTCACCCTGAAGGCGTCGTCTGTGGCCAGCATTATGTAGATCCACTTGTGGGGTTGCAGTACATTAAGCAACACGCCGTATGCGCCGGCCGCCTCCCTAAGCTTTACAAACGCCTCTCTCCCAGTGGCAACTAGGGCCTTGTTTGTGCCTACGCCTAAGCCCAATCTCCAAGGCTCCTTAGCTGAAATAATAAGCCGGTACTTGCCGCGCAATATTCCCCGTTCGGCCTTCCCATCACCCAACCACGCAGTGAGTAGGGGCGTCCACTCGCCGCGCCTGAGGTGGCTCACGACGAGGTCTACGGCCTCGTCCTTACTCCACCTATGTCTCCAACTCCTCGCCTTGATTTGTATCGATACGCTCACCCCCTCGCGCGTCAAGATAGCCGAGGCGATGCGTATGCGGAGCTCTCCATATCTCACTGCCACCCATGCGAACACCTGCCAAGGCTGTGTGGTCTCCATAACGGGTCGGCTCTTTTCACTACCTTCGTCGCTTGCCCTCCAGCCCAGCTGAAGCAGTTCAAGTGTCTCGCGCGGAAGCTTCAGCAAGTCGGGGAAGCGTGTCTTAGCTACTACGCTGTGAATTAGGATGAAGGGAGGAAATGAAAGCTTGTTGATGTACATCCACGCCCCGTCTGGCGCGTACAGCCTGCCGTCCTCTATCTTGTATGTGCCTTCAACAACGGCTTTGTACAGCGCCGTCAGCTTCTCCTTGGCCTGCATCCACGCCTCCCGTAGCAACTGCTTCATTGTGTCTCTGAAGTGGAAGAGCTGTCTCTTCTCCTCTTCCGATAACGGAAACGTCTCGGCGATCCTTTCTGCCGCGTATTCCACGTACAGCATCCACGCTGGGAAGACCCAGTCCACCGGCCCCCTCAAGACGCCGTGGGTAGAGACTTGCTCAAGCACCTCCTCCAAGGTCGGCGGCTCAGCCGGCCTAAGCGCGAGCTCCAGACGTTCTTTTATGTTTCTATCCATAACGCGTCAAACGCCGAGGCGCATGTTGAATTGATCTGCCGCCTGCCCTCTCTGCAGGTCTTGACTTACAGGTATTTCCTTACAGGCATAATTAGACCTGTAAGTCTGTACCTGCAGGCCTGCACTTGTAAGGAAGTACCTACGGGGAAACCCAGATGCCGCAAGTCAACGATGTGCTGAATTTATAAAACGGCCAACCCCGAATTTGGGCATGGAGAGAAACAATCCAGTTGACGAAGTGGATGCCCGCGTCGAGGAGAACGGCGTGCTCCGGGGGCCGGTAGATTGGGTGTTCCCGGCATGGATGATATACATTGAGGACAAGACGCGGAAAATCGCCGAGACGTTTCCACTTGCAGAAGAGGAAAAGAGGGCGCTCCTCGGCTTCGGCGATGTTATGAAGAACCTCTTACAGAGGGCTCACGAACAAGCCAAGGCGAAGCTGGCGTCTATATACGACGCAATTGACGACGGCAACTACAGGCTAGAGGAGGGCAGGCTCTACGCCCCAGACGGGGCGTGGATGTACGTGGGCGAGGAGCCTCACATCGTGATAGAAGGCGTAGACGCCGTGGCGTATTCCCCAGACATATTGAAGCTTCCACGTGAAAAACTAGAGCTGTTTCAGCTCGGCTGGGAGGTTCACGAAGAGGAGGGAGGGGGCGGCCATCCCGTCTACACCACGGCCGACCCATCGCTCTTCCTGGCGTGGGCCGCCGTGAGGTTCGGCGAGCTCCACGTCGCCGTAACTAGGGCGCTTCTGCTGGAAGACGGAGTAGCCGTGGAGATGAGGGCCACGGCAAGGAGCTGGAAGAAGCGGTGGACAAAAAAAGAGGCGGAAAGGCTCGTGGAGAAGTACAGAAAACGCGGCGTGTGGGAGCCGTTCCTCACCAAACAGCTCGGCGAGTAACCACTCCTTTTTTCAATTTCCACGACGCGGCGGAGGAAGAAGAACTTTCAACCCTTCTCTACTCAACCCACCTCTCTTATGTTTTTGCAAACCGGCCCTTCTGGCGTGGACATAGCTAGCTCTTGTGTGTGAGCTACGCCCGGCTGGAGGAGTTTGCCAAGCAGTTCAGTTTTCAACTCTCCTTTTAGGCACTTCTCTGCAGGAGTTTCCTCACAGGGATAATTAGACCTGTAAGTCCGTACCTGCAGGGAAAAACCTGCAAGCGACTAGGCCTCCGCCAGCTCCTACAGAAGTCCACCGACAGGTACATCCCCACAGGACTTGACTCACAGGACTAATTAGTCCTGTAAAGAAAGACCTGTAGGGAAGTACCTGCAGGCGGATAAGCCTCTTTTTCCTCTTCCTCTTGCTCGCGCCATCACCACGCGGCCCACCGCCATCTGCCCCGTCGCCAGCTGGAACCCAGGGAAGAAGGCCCTCACGTACCCGGCATCGCCGGGATTCACGCCTCTTTCGAGAACCCACTTGACGGCGATACCCACATCTTCCACCGCGACCCCATCCACAACTCTTATGTCGAGTTGACGGAGGAGGCTGGGCAACAGCTGTAAGAGCCTAATATAGCCACGCCTCCTCGGCTCCGCCGCCTCCTCCGCCGATCTCCTGGCCCACGTCATGTACTCCAGCAGAACTACCGAAGTCACGTACCGCTTTGCGCATTGGAGCACCGCGTCGAGCCGCTTAGAGA
>WYEI01000212.1 GCA_009903905.1 Pyrobaculum sp.
AGGAACAGTTTTGTGCCTGTTGTAAGCAAGCCCTGCATTTTCGCCGGGTCTTGCCCAGGGGATCTGGGGGATACCGAGGTCTTGTGGTTCGGCAGACAGCTCTGCGTCTCAAAAGCATCAAACATAATCAAGATATTCGGCGCCTTGGAGACCGCATTAAGTTATATAAATACTGCAGCCATTGTGTGCAAGAAACAGAAAAAATGCTTAACAAGAGCATACTGGGTCCTTTTTAATCTTGGTTTCTACCTCTCCACAGGACAAGACAGCTACTACAACACAAGTCTTCACCTCCTGCGGAAGGCCCTGAAGTGTCTCTACCCTCTTCTCGCCGATACTCCGCTGGGGTGGGTAATCTGCCTCGACAGATGTTGCGCCTTAATAAACACCGCACGGGTGTGGGTCAGATGGGCGGAAAGAAGACTGGCGGCAGTTGAGGAAGGTAGAGAGGTTATCTTAATACTTAACCACCTCGGAAACTTGTTGTTTGAACTCATGAGAACTAATAAACACGGGGTAAAAACACGAGATAAATACATAGTAACGTCTCCGCGGCCACTTAATCCCAGCATACCTAGTTGGTGGGATGAAAAGATTTAAAGCCATGAGGAACATGTAACGGGCCGGTAGTCTAGCGGAAGGATAGAAGCCAATTCCCTCAAGCCCGCCTTGCACGCGGGTGATCCCGGGTTCGAATCCCGGCCGGTCCACCATTTTATTTATACATACGCGGCGAGATATGCTCTTTTGAGAGATTAAGTTTTTCCCATCATCTATAATCCGAAATGTTTATTTATGCGAATATAGATTGACTCATGAAGGCAGAGGTTGTCGCAAGAAAGCCTCCCATTACCGCGACGCCGGAGACAAGAATCAAAGACGTTGCTAGGGTGATGGTGGAGAAGAGGGTAGGCCTTGTAGTCATCGTTGAGAAGACTCAGCCTGACGTGGCAATCGGCGTAGTGTCTGAACGCGACATAGTGAAGGCGGTGGCCAACAACGTAGATGTAAATCTTCCAGTCAAAGAGATCATGACTTCTCCCGTAATCACCGTGGAGGGGGATGAACCAATATGGAACGTGGCGAAAATAATGCGTCAACACAACATCCGTCACGTAGTGGTGACCAGAGGGGGCAGACTCTTCGGGGTTATCTCAATACGTGACCTCGTGTCTGAAGAGTCTGTGCTGAAGAGTTTGGTAGAATACGGAGTGCCAGAGGAGCACAGGCCTAGCGCAGACTAATATATATAAACCAGATTCATGTCTTTTTTATGGAACGTATAGTGGTTGGATACGACGGCTCTCCACAAGCTAAGAAGGCTCTTCAGAAGGCTAAGATGTTGGCCGAGAAATTCAACTCAAAGGTTTACGTTGTCCACGTAATTGACACAGCAGTCCTCTCGTTGTCAGATATGTTCTCCTCGCCCGCCGTGCTTACAAGCCTTAGAGAGAAGGCTGAACAACTTGTAAAGGAGGCAGTCGCCTTCCTCGGCAGAGACTCCGAGGGGAAGATATTGGAGGGTGACCCAGCTCACGAAATAATAAAATTTTCAAAAGAGGTTAACGCATCGCTCATAGTGCTGGGCGCAAGGGGCCTCTCCACCATACGGCGCATATTAATGGGAAGCGTCTCCTCAAGAGTGGTACAGGAGTCGCCTATCGACGTCCTCATAGTAAAGGATCAGTAGCTTCAGCGTGCCTGGAGAGCGCTCCGGGCCAGAGGAACTGCCGCAGACAACAAGACTGCGCCTGAGAAGATAAAGGCTAGGTGGGGAGATGTAGCGTAGATGTAAGCAACTAATATGCCGCCTGCGATGGAGCCTAGATATTCAAGGGCGAGGGTTGTGCCCATAACTCTTCCTCTGTTTTCCAGCGTTATGTAGTCGCCTACCAACGCCCTACGTATCGACATGGACACTTCAGAGCCTATTCCCACGAGGATTGCCGCCGTGACGAGCGCCACCATATTTGCCCACGTCCCCACCATGAAGTAGCCGACAGCCATTAGGAGAAGACCTGCGAAGAGAGCCGACACACGAGGCGCCTTGTCTATGACAGGCATGAGGACGAGGCCGAAGAAAATGCCGACAGCCGTCGTCGCGCTTTGAACCACGCCCCAGGACGTGTTGTCAAGCCCCACCACGTTGGTGGCGTAGAGCACTCCGAAGGTCTGAAGCGCAATGCCTGCAAGAGACATCAAAAAGCCTAGAATAGTGATATACGCCACAAAAGGCGGAATAGAAAACAGACCCCTCCAGAAGAAGTAAGAATGGAGGACCTCTCTAGCCAGCTTTCTCCTGTCCACAGGTTTCACCAATATGGTCTCTTGAAGAGCCCGCATCCTGAGCAACGCCACGGAGACCGATATGAGACCAGATATCACAAAGGAGAGACGCATACCCAGCAGACCTAGGTGATCCAGCAGATAGCCTCCGACAGGTGGCAGGAAGAGCCAAGGGACTTGGGGGAGGACCGCCGTGAGCATCATGCCGCCGCCTCTTTTCTCTGGCGGAAGAGAATCCAGCAAAATGGCCGTGAGGGCTGGCTGATAAAAGTGAAGAGCCCAATCCACCACGTAAACCACGGCGAACTGTCTCCAGTCCTGCACAACAGCGTAGAGAAACTGGACGACGGCTATTCCCCAAGTCCCGATGACGATAGACCTCTTCCTCCCGATTACATCAGTCAAGACGCCGCCCGGCAGAATTGTGACCAAGACGGCGAGGGAACCCAAGGCCCTCACTGTGCCGATCTCGATTTCGGAAGCCCCCAACATCTCCAGATACTTAGAGAGGTAGGGAAAGGTCAGGGAGCCTGATATGGCGAATAGAAACCAAGATATTATCATGGCGCCTACGTTTCCCCTAAGCCAAAACGAGAGACCCACGACGCCGTCGCACCCGCGACGCTTTATAAATTTTGACGACAAATTTAAAAGGGGGGTCCAAACTCACGGCGATGAACAACTGGCTCATCTTCGCCATAGCCCTCGCCGCGACGGCCGGCCTGCTCCTCGCCACAGTAGCCGCGGGGGCCTACGGAAAAGGGCCGGCGTACAAGCCCTACTGGGAAGACCTCAACAAGAGAAACGCAATCCTGGCCGAGGCCTCCTCAGTCGGCATACTGGTGCAGAGGGGGCCGCAGGGCGTGGTGGTGGTGGGCTACCGCGACCAGCTCAACGCCACATACCGCACGGAGCTACTCGCCGTCTTAAGCCAGTTGCTCAAAGCCGCGGAGGGCTACACGGTGTATTTAGCCCCCTGGGCCACGGACAACGCCACAAGGAGCTACCTCGCCCTGCTCTACAACGGCCAGCTCACGCTCGGCGACTACCTACAAGGCAAAGTTGTAAGCGGCACAGCCACATCACCCAAGATCGACCAGGCATGGAGACTCGCCAACATGACCGCAGAGGCATACGGCTCGTACCAGCCGCTCGGGACGAGACCCGTCTTCCAGACCCCTCCCATATACGTGGCGATATTCCGAAACGACACAACCTACGTGGCGTATGAGCCCTTCACGCTCGGCCGCGACAAGTCCTTCACAGACTGGTTCCAGTGGGTGAAGACAGCCCTTGAGAACCTAAAGTCAGGCCAAGGCAAGGCAACTCCGTAGGACATTTCAGCGCGGGGCTCCGCGGAGAGCTCTGTGTTCAACGACACATGCCCCCGACGCGACCCAGCGTATCCGCGTGTCGCAGACATGCCAGCGCGAAGAGGTGGGTGACGCAGCGCATGCTGAGGGTCGTCGCGCCCGTTGCGCGGATCGGTATCAGCGGCGGCTCCGCGCGGAGCGGAGCTGGGGGAGCGGTGGGTGGGCCGTGGATAGCCGTGAGCGCTTTTGATGGGCTGTTCGGGTTTGAGGTGGTGCTTGAATCGGCGTTTCTTAGGTAGCTGGATATCTTAAACCCTCTGGCTTGGGCCTCACGGGATGGCCTCACGCCGGGCTGGGGCCTTTCCGGGGGGTACTGCGTTGAGCTTCACAACGCGTCCTCGCCACTCGACTTCACTCGTGAGGAATCCCAGCACCACGGCGGCTAGGGTGTACACGTATGCCACGGCGGCGGCGGGTATGTACAGGAGCGTGGCCGGGACGCCTAGGGCTTTTCTGCGAATGTAGCCCGCGACGGCGTATATGAGGAGAGTGTGGGGATAGAGGGCCCAGGTGGCTAGCCAGATGGCGAGAGCAGCTAAGCCTACCTTGACTGCGGGCGGGCCTAACCTGGCGGCCATGGCGTACTGTCTCTGAATCCATTTGAATACGGTACGTGGGCTGTCTGCCGGTGGGGGGCTTATTAACCTTAGGTATATGAAGCGTATGGGGACGCCTAGGGCCTTGGCTCTGGCGGTGGCGTACATGTCGTCGCTGACGGCGTTAGAGACGCCGCGCATCACCCTGGCCAGAGTCTCCTTCCTCCCTGCGACGGCTCCTCCCCAGACGAACCTGTAGAGCGCCATCATGACGAAGCCGAAGTCGCTGGCCGCGGCGGCCACCCATCCCC
>WYEI01000017.1 GCA_009903905.1 Pyrobaculum sp.
CAATTCTCTATTGGAGATGCCGGAGCATCAACACGACGGCCAGCGAGAGAATAGTCACTGGGCGCAGATGCGCCCTTGTCGTGTTGCCCGTCGAGAAGAGGCTCTGAGGCGGGGGATGCGGGGATCTGGGAAGGCCCGCTGGCGGAGAGATGTCTCGGGCCCGGCGCGCCGGGATCCGGCTCGACGGCGGTTAATAACACTTAGACTCGTCCTCTCCGTGGAGTCTGGATGCTCAGAGCCTTAAAGGGGGCTTCTAATATAGACTGTATTGGCATGTCAAAAGGGGCGACTGCAAATACGCCTGCATCGACAAGCACAGATTCGCGATCGTGGAGAATATAGGGGTCGTAAAATGATATAGGCAATTTATCCGGGGGATATATGACGGATAGGCTGAGGATTGACCTGCCCCCGGAGGAGCTACGCCTTGAGTAAGCCCGCCTGAGGCGCGTGCTTGCAACGTCCCCCGCAACCAGCCACGCCGGGTTGCAAGCCTTAAGACGAGTAGTCGCCAAAGAAGTCGTTGGGTGTTACGGAGACAAAGATGGAATGTTTTTTTAAAGAGTAGTTGTGGGGTCGCCATGTGGATAGCCATTCTAGCGTCCAGGGAGGTCAAGCGAAACAAGCCGTATAGGGTCCGGAGGATGGGGGAAGACATGGTGTTTTGGAGGGATGGCGACGGAAAAATAATGGCTTTGAACAACTATTGCCCACACAGGCAGGCATTGCTGTCTCAGGGCAAGGTCGTTAATGGATTGATTCAATGTCCCTACCACGGCTTTGAGTTCGACGGTGCGGGTAGGGCGGTGCACGTCCCAGCGATGGGAAGGAGCCAGAAGCCCCCCAGCTATCTCAGGGCTAAGAGCTATGTGCTCTACGAACAACATGGCATAGTTTGGATGTGGTACGGTCCGGGGCAGCCGGAGGCGCCGCCCAGGTTCTTCGACGATCTTAAGGATTTCGAGACCTATGCGGAGTATTGGGAAACGTGGAACATCTCTTTTCCACGGGCAGTGGAGAATCAGCTCGATGTATTTCATCTGCCCTTTGTGCACCACAATACCATAGGGAGGGGCAGTAGAACGTTGATAAACGGCGTTGCTGTGAAGCAAATCGACGACCTCACATTCGTATGGTACGCCGTTGCTGAGAAAGATTTGGGGCAGAAGCCTAGGTTGAAGCTGGACGTCGACCCTCGGGAAGCCGGCGTTTATCTTGAGTTCATTTACCCCAACCTGTGGCAGAACCACATTTCGGAAAACATGAGGATCCTTGCATTCTTCGCCCCGGTGGACTCGCAGAGAACCGCTATCTACATACGTTATTATATAAGACCCACAGGCATAAAACACATCGATACGGCTCTTGCCAAGTTAGGCATGTTTCTCAACGTCTACATTCTTCACCAAGATCGACGCGTAGTGGAGAGTCAAAATCCAGCCATAATAGGCGATAAGCTAATTGCCGCCGACCTTCCCATAGCAATCTTTAGAAGAATGCTTCTCGAAGACAAAGAATTATTAAATAGACTTAAAATAAAAGTTGTATAAATCCCTTGTAGATCATTGTTTAATTAATAGAAGCAAAATAGATTGTAATATAATAAATAGGAGGCTGAAATTGAGAGATGCAACGTACTGAAAGCCCTAGGGCCTACCACAGAGCACGTATATTCTTAACACACCCTCCGGGGAGTCCGCATCGGCTAGCCGCACAGGAGGGGCTCGGCCTTCTGCGCTGATGGCGGTCTCATCTGCACGCGGCGGTAGTCGGCGCCGCAGGTATGCACTCCGCAACGCCTGGTTCAGAGAGGGCTCAAGGCTTTTGAAGGTGTGGCCGGCGTCTCTACGGCGGCAGACGGGACGTCGTCATCCACACCTCAGCGCGTCGGCTCCACGGGCCGTGGAGGGGGGGTTGCCGGCCCCGCCGATGTGGAATAAGTTTTTAATGTCAGTACGGTGGGCCCCTCGTGTTGGGGGCTGTCAAGTTCAGGGTGGAGCGGCGCGTCGGCGACGCGGAGGTCGTCTGGCGTCGTCTCTCTAGGCTGGAGGATATGCCCAAGTACTGGGGCGGTCATAGGCGGGTCGAGGTGCTCGGCGTCAGCTCGGGCACGTACTCCCTCAAGATAACCTTCGCCTTCCCCGGACCCCTCAACGTGGGGTATGCCGAGGCGGCAGTCGACGAGGCTAGGCGGGAGGTTCTGCTGAACTACGTCAAAGGCCCCTTCAGAGGCGTCGTGAAGAACTACGTCGCTGGCGGCGTCCTCGTCAGCGATTGGGATGTCACAATCAACGCCTTGTTCATCCCCCTCAAACCCTGGATATCCTCCCACTTCCGCAAGGGCGCCGAACGCGCCCTCGAAAGGCTCACAAGCCCGTAACGGCCCCGCCCGGCGCCTCCCTCTCGGGGGTGCTGTGAACCGCCTTGGCGAGACCATATAAGGGCTCCCCCGGCCCAGATGAGAGACCTAATGGGTGCATCAAGGTGCACCATCCTGGCGGCGGCCCGTATTACACCCGCGGGATTCTCAGTTCTAAAAGCACCTACATCAACCAAAAACCAGCCCAAGGCTTAGCCAAAACAGAATGAGGACGGCGATGGGCCGCACGGCGGCCGCGGTCAAGATCTGAAACCCATTGGTCAGCAGTAAATGTGCAGAAGCCTAGCTGATCGTAGACGCACGTAGCACGTATGCGTGGATAAGGAGGGAGAGACGATAGGCGTGGAGCCTGGCATGGCCCGGAAAATTTAGATCAATAGAGAGGGAGGTAGGGCGGTGATTGAGCGCCTCGAAGAGGAGTTGTTTTCTTTAGGCCTGTAAGAGTAGCATCGCGGGGGATATTTTAGGGAGCTCCTAGGCGCCGGAAATCGCCTCCGGCCTAAGACGTCGTAGATGTGTGACTGCGTCGAGCCTGCTCGTTTGCTCCTCGCCGCATTCACGGTGCTCTTTCTTAGCGTTCGGCGTTTGACTGCTCGAGTCGGCGGGGGGTCTGGGCGGGTGGGCGTTTCTTTCGCGGGGAGGTTCGGGGGGCTGTGCCATGCCTGCCCCCTCTGCCGTGGTCGCTAGAAGTTCTGGCGGCGTCCCTCTTCAAGACAGTTGAACTTTGTTGACGAGGGGGTTAACGGCGGACCCGGGAAAGTATTTTAACAAGACTCCCAACATGCGCCATGCAGGAAATCTTGGTAGGGAGGTGCTATAGAGTTTCTCTTGAGAAGCTTCGCCAGTTTCCCTGGAGCCGCTACGTGAAGTTCGCCTTCCTCTTCGGCTCAGCCGTCGCGGGAGGCCCCGCGGAGGATATAGACATAGCTATCCCTAAGGCGGATCTGGAGACCTACTCCGAGTTGCTGGCCGAGCTGGCGCTGTGGCTTGGCGTCAGAGAGGACTACATCGACTTAGTCGAGGTGGGGCCCGAGACGCCCTGCCCGCTGGTCCTTGAGGCTTTGAGAGGCGTGCCTCTGCACGTGGAGGACTGGGACCTCGTCTTCCGCCTCTTCAACATATGCCAAGACTGGGAAATAGACGCCAGGAAGCTTCAGCTCCACGAGACTTTGGTGGCGCGATGGCGCGCATAAAGGCGCTGGCTGAATACCTGCTTAAGCTCACAGAGTTCCTAGACCAGGAGGTGTCTAAGGGCTTTGACCTAAACGACATGGGGCAACTCATGAAGTTTCTCCACGCGCTTCAGCTTCAGGCACAGGCCTTGATAGACATGGCCCAGAGGGCCGCGGCCTTGATGGGCGAGCCGACGCAGAGCTACGCGGAGGCGGGCGCGGCGTTGGCGAGGAGAGGCGTCTTCTCTCCGGAGGACTTGAGGCTGTACAGGGCGGTGGTGGGATTTAGAAACGTGCTGGTCCACGGCTACACCTCTGCCGATATGTTGAGGATCTCGCAGATACTCGCGGGGCGGGAGTACAGAAAGCTGGCAGACCTCGCCCTAAAGATCTTGGAGGCCGCGGGAGACCCCTGACTTGCGCCGGCTCTCCAGCGCCGCGCTGGCTATAGCGGGCGATGCCGACTGCTAAAACGAGTTGCCGCCGAGTGGCCGGCCGCTAGGCGTCGGCGCCGCCGCTGTTTCGAGCCCTTAGGCCGACGGCGGTCGTGGACTGCTACGATAGGCCTGCGGCATTTACGCGTACAGGCCACAGGACATAGGACTTGTCGGCCTTGCATCGATCATCCGCTTAACCTCCACGACGGTCTATCCAGCCTCGACATGGCCCCCTCTCTACACACGTAGCGGAGGAGGCCGCGGTGGACGTGGCGGGGTTTGTATCCGATAGAGGGGCGGGCCCTTGCCGAGTCGGCTACAGGCTCGCGGTAGGTCTCTAGGCGAGTATGGGCACCTCCACGGTCTGGGGGACGTCCAGCAGTCCTAGGAAGAGGGGGGTTGGGATGACTCCCTCGTCTGCGGAGTCTCTGCTCAGCGTGTAGATCCGCTTAACGACGCCGAGGACTCTCCTGGCGCCTTCGGCCCGGCCGTACTTCACCTCGATGCCTA
>WYEI01000109.1 GCA_009903905.1 Pyrobaculum sp.
GGCGGGGTTTATGTACTGCCTATTCCAGCTGGCGATTCTGTCCACAGTCGCCAAGAGACTCACCTTAGCGACTGCTACCGAGTTTTCGTTTACATCGAAGGCGATGGCCTCCGCCGGAGGCTCTCTCTCAGGCGCCAGGTCGAATACAAATATCGCATACCACTTATTCCGCCTCCGTTTCAGAATCAGCGTGGACGCTAGCTCGGCCTCTTTACGAAGAACTTTCCACCAGTAGAGCCAGAACCTTCTATGCGGCTTTATCCAGACTTCTCTCCTCCCGCCGGGGAGCGATACGGCGATTTTGACGGGGGTGGTTGAAGCTACCGTTTTTCGGTAGCTCCAGCTGTCTTTGGCGAATCTTATCGAAACCCGCCGAACCTCGGGGTGGGGTTTGTGGACTCGGCCGTCTTTCTTCAGCGCGAGAAACGATTTACCGATTTCGACGCCTTGGTTTATGGCCTGCTGGATTAGCTGGGCGGGTAGGGGGTACTGCTTTCTGAAGCGGCGGTACAGTTCGCTGTACTTCTCCTTCTCCAGCGTCCCCCTCTCGGCTACATGCGCCGCGACTTCCTCCACGATGCGGCGGTACGACTCCTCCACGGCGTATAGCTCAGGCGGCGGGCGCTCAAGCTCTACGGCAACAGCCCTCCTCACACACTCCATGCCCCCACCACCCATAAAAACTTTAACGAACCACATCCCCGCCCTAAAGGGCGAGACTTTCGATTATCGGTAAACAGCCCGCATGTGGCCGAACCGCCGCGAAAGCGGCCCGTAGGTCCACCGGGTGAGGACCACGGCGACTAACAAAACCCACGCGCCCAACACAAGGGCCAGCTCGACGTCTGACACGGAGGAAAAAAGGAGGAGACTTTTATATATTCGCGAACTCGACGCCCTCCGTCTTCGTCAGGGTGACCCTGTAGAGGAAGTCCATCTGCCTAAGCGCGGCGGCGTAGTCGAACTCGTTTAAAGCCGCTATGGCGTCCACGGGCACGACGACGTCGTAAAGCCTAAGCCTCGCGCTGGCCACCGTGTAAAGGACGCAGATGTTAGCCACGGTGCCCGTCACGATCAGGTGCTTCACGCCGTACATGCGGAGGATGTGGTCCAGCGGCGTGCCGAAAAAGGCGTCGTAACGCATCTTCTCCACCACGATATCCCCCTCCTGCGGCTTAAGCTCATCCACAATCTCCCAGCCCCAGGTTCCCTTAACCACATGCGGCCCCCAAATCGGAAACTCCACAGGGTCGTCGGGATGGTGCGTATCCTTGGTATATATAACCCGCACGCCCCTCCCCCGCGCCCTTTCCAAAAGCGCCGCGATTCGGGGGATGATCTCCCGAGACGCCGGGCTGAAAAGCTTACCGTCTGGATGCGCGAAGTCGTTCTGCATATCCACAACAACCACGGCGCTTGCCTTGGCGGGAAGCGAAACCCTATCCACAACAGTCACCCTAGGCACCTTGACCACATCGGGCAACATACTACTACTACCGTCTCCATGTTTAATACTTTAGCGTAATCTTTATTACCGCCAACATACACCCAGCCATGAAAGAGGTCATATACACAGAGGCGGCGCCCAAACCCATAGGGCCATATTCACAAGCCGTAAAGGCGGGCAACATGCTCTTCGTGTCAGGCCAAATACCCATAGACCCCAAAACCGGAGAGGTGGTAAAAGGCGGCATAAAGGAACAAACCCGACAAGTCCTCGAAAACATAAAAGCTGTGCTGGAGGCAGCCGGCTACACGCTTAACGACGTGACGATGGCCTTCGTCTTCCTCGCCGACATGAACATGTTCCCAGAATACAACGAAGTCTACGCCCAATACTTCAAGGAGAAGCCCCCCGCCCGCGTCACAGTCCAAGCCGCCAGACTGCCAAGAGATGTTTTAATAGAAATTGCAGTAATAGCAGTAAGGGGTTGATGACGACTCGCAGCGCAGATAGGTGACGACGAACCGGGTGCCGACCCTCTTCATACTAGGCGGAGGACAAGAAGGACTAACGCACGCCAAAAACTGCGGCGCCGTCCACATAGACCACTACAGCCAAGTAGACCCCCAGGAGGTAGACGGCGGCGTCCAGGCGCACGTAGAGGAAAAAACCCACGCCCTGCTTCTGCTAGACGCCGCCGAGAAGATATACGTCTACCCAGACTTCGCAGACCTCCTCCCCCACCTCCCCCAAGAGAAGGTGGTAGTAATAGCCCCGCGGGGCCACCCCCTCTGCGCCGAACACCCATGCGCCGAGGAGCCCACCTGCTAGACACCCCCGCATATGTTTTACGCAACCACCTCCCTAACCAGAGGCGGCGTCGAGGCCTGCGTCGACTTCCTAGAGGCAGTAGCCCCACGGCTCCCCCAGTTCTGGCTCCCCCTCCCCCGCGAACTTTGCCGAGGCCAGCCGGTGGACCTAGGCCCCCTGGAGAAGTACCTAGAGCCCCTCCTCGCGCTTTACCACGAAGTAGAGGCCAACTGGCGGTGCTACGAAACCACAGAAGACCTAAAACGCAGAGAGACAGCCGCCGTGAGGCTGGCGGCGCTCGTCATAAAAGCCCGCGCCTACGGCAAAATAGACCTCAAAGAGTGGGACACGCTGTTTCAACAACCTCCACAACAGCCGCCAGCCCCCGCACTCGTCTTCGGCACGCCGCCGCCACACAAAGACGCAGTAATATGCGGCACATACCCACCCAACCCCCTCGAGACGGCGGCAGATCTATGGCACGACTTGCCGCCGGCCCAAAAACTAGAACTCGCAAAATGGGTCATAACATACGTCGCCGACATAGTAGACAGCATCAACCTCGACGAGGCGTACCTAAAAACAACAAGAAAAGGCTGGGACGCCGCATACCGCAGAATTCTCTCCCTAACATAACACATCCACATCCCCGCCGCCGAGCCGGAACAGCCGTCCAACCGGATCCCCAGAACCCGGCACTACTCACGACGCAGACGGAATTCCCAAAAAATTTAAAACAGCCACGTAACAATACCCCAAAGCCCCGGTAGCTCAGCCTGGTGGAGCGCCTCACTGGTAAGGAGGGCTTTATCGCCGAGTGAGGAGGTCCCGGGTTCGAATCCCGGCCGGGGCTTATAGGCTTCCCTTGTCTAAGTATATTGGATCGGTTTCATTTAGACCATTCTAAGCCGTGTGTTTAATAGAGGTGGCTTTCGTCACGAGAACTTTCTCTAGCACGGCGCCGGGTTGAGCCCTGCGGGTGGGAAAAATTTTTAAAGCGATGAGTGTTTATCTGCGCCGAAGGGGCCGTAGTCTAGCCTGGCTAGGATGCCGGCCTGGGGACAAACCCCGTTGCCAGTGCGCCGGTGATCCCGGGAGGGGGAAAACCCCGGGAATTCAAATCCCGGCGGCCCCATCCATGGATTCCTCAACTTAACCGAGGCAACGCGTATCTAGAGCTCTCCATATCTCGTCGCAGTTCAGGCAAACGCCTGCCAAGGCTGTGTGGTGACTATGACGGGCCGGTCCTTCATCTCGCTCTCATCGCTTGCCCTCCAGCCCAGCTGAAGCAGTTCAAGCCGCTCGCGCGGAAGCTTCAGCAGGTCGGGAAAACGCGCCGAGACGCTTACGCCGCGGATTAGAATATGCGGAGCGAAGTCCCCTCTTACATCCACACTCCGCCTTGGCTTATTTCCATAGGCCTAGACTCCGCCGCCGTCGACAAGCCGTACGCCGCAGTATATAGCGCCCCGCCGAGGTTAAACCTCATGCCGCAGGCCCCCACGGCGCCCTCCCTCAGCCTGCGCCGACACAACGTACATTCAACCCCACCGCTCACCCTGCAGAAGTAGGGCGAAGCCGTTGACCCCGGCTTCAAATTCCGGCGGCCCCACTGGCTTCTGCATTTACTGTGCGTGATCTTCTCGACATCTTGCCTTCCAGCTCTCAAAGCCTAAATTACTCCTCCGGCCACTCCACCTTTCCACCCCCAGCTCCTCACAACGCACATGGGCCTCTATTGTCTGTCGGATCCTCTGACCCCCGTCTTGTCGTCGAGCGTCTCTGTGACGCTGGGCCCCTCCCCAGTCAAACCTCAACCAGCTTGACGGCTTGAAGGCCGCCGTCCTAAACCAGACTAGACAGCTCCGTCTCCTCATTCTCGCCTACCACGCTTCTACCGCCTAACAAAGCCCAGAGGCGGCGAGCTTTCCTGGATTATTGAAGAGTTTTTAAGACCTTTTTCCATAGATCGTACAGACCGCGCAGGTGCACCAGCGGCGTACCTGTGGTCATGCGGTATGTGAGCCAGTTCTTGAAGGATTCTTTATCCCTCCCGCCCCAGTGATTCACCTCCACCTCCACATGGCCCTTGAGGATTTCGCTTGCAATGGCCTGTGCCGCGATTGTGGCTTGCCAGAGGGCGCCCCAGCCGACTGGCGGGAGGTCTAGCTTGATGAGCGAGGAGTCGCCGATGAGGTATACGCGCTCTATGTCGGTCTCGAAGGTGGTTGGCGCAA
>WYEI01000062.1 GCA_009903905.1 Pyrobaculum sp.
ATAACACCGTCGGGAAGCTGGTGTGAGTAGATAAAGATGGCATCTGCCGACGCGATGAACTGCCTGTACTGCGGCGCGGTTGCGTCGGTTGACGCAACGCATTCGAGACCTAGCGTTTTGCACTCCTCGCCCGCGGCTTTCGCCACCAACGGGAAGGCCGCTCCGCCGTATCCAATTATGAAGACTAGCTTCTTCATCTCCTGATTTTGGCGAGGGCCTTCTCCACCCTCTTAACGGCCTCGCCCCACTGTGGGACGTCGGCGTAGGTGTAGACGTCTATGGAGCCTCCCTGCACTTCGCCCGTCACGTCGGCCTCCAGCACAGCTTCAACTTCGTTGTAAATCTCGTTGAGTCTCTCCAGCATATCCGCGTCTGCCTTCCACAGCCCCCTCTGCGCCGCCTCTATGAAGCGTCCGATTATCTCCTCCAGCGCATATATGTCGTCGTCTCGGCGCTTGTCGTAGCCGTTGGAGGCGGCGGTGGAGGACCCGGACGCGCTTTGGAGTCCCGACGCGCCGGAGGAGTTGATCGACGAGCTGGAGGAGAGGAATTTAATCACCTACCACATGTATAGGAGGGAGGGGTGGGCTTGGATGGACCAGCCCCCGCCCGAAAAGGACCCCGAAATCGGCGTGGGGAGGCGCGTGGCTTGGCGCACCCCACTGCATAGAGAGGCGGTGAGGAGGGCGCTGGCCGAGCCGTAGGCACGCCGCCGATATGTTGTCGGAGCTTCGCTCCCGGTCGCTAATGGAGGAGTACGATGTCTTTGACTTTCTCTATATGCCTGACGGCGTCTTCCCAGTGCTCTTTGAAGGTGGCTGGGTCGAGGTCTCTTTTGTAGAAGTTGTGCATTACCTCAGCCGCCTTGAGCATGTCGCGGAAGGCTTGTCTGTGTTCTGCGTTGTGGGTGACGTAGTTGTAGAGCTTGCCGTGGCTCCACGCGGCTGTGAATACCCCTCTGAGGGCGGCGTGTAGCTTGATGAGGGCTGTTGCGGCTCCCCACAGCTTTTCGGCCGCCTGTGTGTAGTCTTCCTGTTCAAGCAGCCTGTGGGCTTCGCTGTAGTACTTCTGGAACAGCTCCATGTACTTCTCGACCCTCTCGGAGGGGTTCGTCGCCAAGTTCTTCAACTCCTCTGCGGCGTCGTCCTCGTCCCAGCCCATGGCCTCCGCAACCTCCCTCAATATTAAGATGTCGCTCTTGTACAGCTGCATGCCGCTGGCCAGCTTAGTGGCCAGGGAGACTACCTCGGGGTATTCGCGGCGGAGCTCTTCAAGGCCTTCGACAGTCCCTTTCTGCTCTGTTTTGGCTGGTATGTAGATTTGTGCGCTGGCTACAGTGCTTCCGCTCCCGGCAACGTAGCTTACCGACGGCGTCTCTAATCTAGGGGCGCGCGAACTTGGAGAGATGACTAATGTGTCGCTCATAATTATTTCCTTGGTTTCCAGCTCACTTTATAGATCCAGTGGACCCAGTATATGGGCTGGTTTGTGGGCGATCTGTAGTGCGTGTTTCTGGCGACCCTTCGGCTACAACCCTCACCTCGAATTCGCCCCGCGAGCTCTGGACGACCTCCTCGGCGGGTTTTTGTTCGACGATGTCGAGCAACTCCCAGCCGTCTCTGGCAAGCTCGATGCCTGGGAATAGCGGCTTTGACGAGCTCTCTGAGGCTGTCTGGAATAGACTCTACGTAAACGCCGCCTGTGACGTTGCGTAGAAGTTTACGCCGCCGAAAGGCGAGAAGCCTACCTCCTTGACGTCAACGATAAGTATCTTAAGCCGCAGATGCGCGCCGTCAGACGGCTTGATGTTGCCGACGCCTACGGGCCGTTGAGATACGGTGTGAATGTTGACTAAACTTAATAAGCTTATCAACGAGAGCTTAGCTCTAAGGTTTGTCAACGCGGCGAAAGTCTTGCCTGGGGGGTGGTGAGGGGCGGGTTTTAGGTGTTGATCTTCGAGGCGTATCTCCACAGTAGGGCGTCGGCAAAAGGTTTTTTATTTTAGGATTTCTTTGGTTTCATGGAAATCATGGAGACGCGGAGATCTCCTAGTTTGGCGGAGTACGTGAGTTCTGTGGTGGAGGATGCTAGGAGGCGGAATCCTAGGCTTGTCGACTTAGATAGGTTGGCGGAGATCCTGCCTCCTAGGCGGATGACTTATTGGCCGTATTTTATTGGGGAATGGAGTACGGGGTGACGTGATACAGATGTCGGTGGATAATTCGCTATATTTTAAAATACTTCAAGAGCATAGACCGTCTCTCGAGGATTTAAATAAGAAGAGGCGGGCTGTATTGGCGGAGTTGCAGGAGATGTTAGACGCGCCGGTTATAAGTTACATGGCGAATATATCGCATCCTCATTCCGCTATGTATCAACCTGATGTGGATGCTATGGTTAATTTTATTCAATATTACTCAAAGAAAGCCGAAAGAATTTACTTAATAATTGAAAGTCCTGGAGGTGATGTTAATGTTGCGGTTAAACTAGTGAAGATACTTCGTGCAGTGTTTCCTAAGGGCTTCTCTGTTATTGTCCCAAGTGTTGCTAAGAGCGCCGCCACGATGCTGGTTCTTGGCGCTGATGAAATAGTGGTAGGTTCGTCCTCTGAATTGGGGCTGATCGACCCACAGATAATAGTGTTTACCGGTAACCCGCAACAGCCTTTTGCTGTTATTTCCGCGAGATTTATTGTTAGGTTTATTGAAAACGCAAAACGAGAAATATCAGGAAACCTCAACCTTGTTGATGTTTACTATCCATTATTGCAGCAACTTAGACCGGAGCTTATTGAGATGGCTCAGGAAGCGATAGAAATGTCAAAGGAATACGCGAAAGAGTTATTAAGGCAAGAAGTAATGAAGGGGGCTTCTGATGACGAGATTAATAAGGTTGTAGATTATTTGAGTGGAGAGGGGTTGCCTGCTCTGCATGAATCTCCTATAACCTATGACAAGATCAAAGATCTGGGAATGAATGTTGTCTATTGGGATCAGAGTAACCCTAGGTGGATTAAAGTGTTGGAGTATTACTTTAGAGTTAAAGCTTTCTTCCAGATAAATCCAAATGTTACAAAGATAATTGAAACTCCAAATGAAAGCATGATACAGCAAGTACAGTTTATACAAATACCGCAACAAGCGTCTCAACAACCACCTCCAGCGGCTTCAACAAAGCAGTAGCGGATTTTTTCTGTTGTTTTTGAAATGTCTCAGTTGAAGACGGTGAGGTCGAGGCTAGGGGCTGGTTCTTGAGTTTACCGTCTCCGCCTGTAGGCACTGGATCCTGATGCCGCGGCGCCAGTCGCCTTGTTGCTTGTGGCCGTTTTGTGGTGCTGAGTTGAGCTACCCGACCTCTTTATCTGGCGGCACAGGAGCTGAGATACCGCATTGATGGTCTTATTGAGTCTGGCTGGCGGTCTAGAGCAGGTATCCGCCTTCGGGGGATATCTCTTCTAGCTCGCCTGTCTTGGGGTTCGCTTTAAAGCCCAGCGTTTCGAGGGCGTGCACCCCCAGCAGGTGCGTCGGCACGTTTAGCTCTGCTACGAAGGCAGGTCCCCTCCTTCCTTTGACCTCCACTTCTGCGAGGAAGAGCTTGGCTTTGATCTTCCTCCCGTCTGCCAGCAGTAGGTCGACGGTGTAGGGCGTCTCTAGGAGCCCCAGCTCTTTGATGGTTTCTGGGTCTAGGACGATGTAGGTGGATCCTGTATCGACCAGCATCTTCACGTCTCTCGGCGCTTTCATGCCTCTGACCGTGACGTTTACGTAGGTGAAGCCCATGCCGATAAATAGGCCATGCCGCATTTAAAAATCTGTCTTGACGCAGGGGGTCTCGGTGGGGTTCTCGGGGTGTCTCGTCGGCGTACTTGTCCGCCTTCGTCGTTTTGTCGGACCGGGGCTGTGGAGCCACTGGGGTACGCCGGGGGTACTGGTTTTTTGCTAGGTGTTGGTTGAGGATCCGCCGAGATGGAGGCGGTGAAGCCGTGGCGGTGGGCGTGGATCAGCCGCCGTCTGCGGTTAGTTTGTTGAAGTGAAAGGGATATAAAATATTGTGCTGTTTTTGGTGTGTCTCAGTCGGTGGTTGAGGGGTTGGTGGAGGGGGTTGGTGGAGTTGAGGCTAGGAGGCTGGTTCTCACGTTGTACGATGTGTTTGCGAGTGCTTACAGGGAGCTTTACAGCTTGGTTGAGAGTTTTGATGAGGATTTGTCAAGGGGGGTTGTGGATGTTGATGAGTATTATAGGGAGGCTGAGGACGTCGTTCGTAGCATGTATCTAGATGCTTATTATCTGGCTGGTAGGCTTAACGAGGTGTTGGTGCGGCATCCCGAACTGCTTGGGATGCTTCCCGGGGCGGCGCCGATGCAGTCTCCCGATGTTTTGTATAAACTACTTGGCGTCTTGGCTGGTGTTTTGTTTAGGATTGCCTGTGGGTTTGAGGGGCCTAGGAGGGGCGTTCTTGTCTTGCTTGGGTAT
>WYEI01000223.1 GCA_009903905.1 Pyrobaculum sp.
AAAAACCGCCGTCAACACGAAGCTCTCCACGAAACCGGGCGGCGGCGGGTCGACATACAGCAACGGCAACGCCACCATGAGCAGAAGCAAAACAGAGGCCGTCAACCCAACAACCGCCTTAACGAACGAATCCATACCTAGAGAGATCCATCCTCCTCAAGACATCAACCACGCAGTCCCCCTTCTCCGAAAAAGACGCCACAAACGCCCTGAAACCCACAACCCTCAAGCTCCGCACGACCCCCCCACCCTGCGACGTGAACAAGACGTAGATCTCGTAGGGAGGGTCGTCAAGGAAGGAGTAGGCCCCGTTGAAGAAGTAGACGTAGTAGGTCCTCCCGCCATGTACCCCCTTATAGGCGGCCCAAATCGACGAGTTGGCCACCTCCTCCAGCCGGCTGAACTTCCCCAGAATAAACGGCACATGCGCAAACGTGCAGTCAACGGCGCCTACCTCCAACATGCTCCACGCCGCGTCTAGGTTAGCCGCGACCTGGACGTCCCTTGTCGGCGTCAAGACAGCGGGAACAGTTATGTTAACCCCACGAGCCTCCAGATACCCCACCCCCAACTTCTCAAACCTAGACACGAGATCCACAACGCCATCTCTCTTCAACATCCACGCCAACGCCAGCGCCCAGTACCCAATAGGCGCCTTGTTCGGATCAGCCAACGCCACAACCCTCCCCCCGAGATCCCCCGGCGAAGCCACCGGCGACCTACACACAAGCCCCATCCCAAATCTCCCCAACACAAAAACCTGCCGAGGCCCCAGCCCATCCACATCCCGCAACAACTCGATATCAACAGAGCCGTATATATCCGGCACAACCCCCTGCTGCATCCGCCGCACCCCCTCCACGGACCCAATAGACAGAAGCCCCCCACCAGACAGCCCAGCCTCAGCCACCGCGTCAGAGACCACGCGCATAAGCGTAGGAGCAACGAAGCCCACCACATCACCGCTGCACCCAGCCCCACCACCAGCAAAGCGAAAAGAGCCTACAAACAAGACCCCCACCACTCCCACCAACAAGAAAACCAGCACCAGCCGCCTCACAACCCACCACGCACCCCACCATTAAAGCCTTTCCTCAACAAACAAAAAAGAAAAAAGAAAAACAAACACACAAGAAACAAAACTATTTAATAGAATTTTTTTAAATAATTAGTAAAGGGCGGCCGGGCAAATAAGAATTTAAAGCCAGTCCCCCAGGCGGGCATGGACTGCCTTGCAGAAACGCTGGAGAAATTCAGGATGATCTTCGGAAGCGAAGCCCTGGTGGACGTCCTCCAAGCCGGCCCTGACGAAATAGTGGCGCGCTTCCACGGCAACATGTGCTACACCTGCGGAGCCTACGACTACTTTGAGGACTTCGCCTACATGTACGGCGAATGCGCCGGCGAGGAGTGGGCAGTCGAGTCATACCAACAAAACCCCGACGGCACATACACAGCGACGCTGAGACCCAAGCGCCTCCTAAAGACCACAAAAAGACACATAAAAATAGTCATAGACAACAGAGAACTCAACTACCACCTAGAGACTTAAGCAATTTCGTCGACAAGCCGCGGAAGCGCGCCCCGAGAGGCGATTACTCAACTCGACACAGCCCGCGGCGCGGGCTTTGCTCGGCCTCCGCCGCGACGCTGGGGACCTCGTGCTGGGTTTGAAGAGCTTACACGGGCGCGCCTCGGCGTGTGGACTGCCCAGCGCAGGCGGCTAACGCGTCTTCTTCGTGCATGTGGGTGACGGAGTCGGCTGTCTGCGGCGGCGCTGTGGGTTCAGCCTCAGCGTTGGGCGGGGAGCTACATGCGAGGCGGCGCTGGGCCTATGCCGTATCTAGCCGGGCTGTCGCTGGGGGCGTCAAACCAGACGCTGTGGCGGGTTGCGTAAGCCGCGGATCATCCTCTAGTAAGGGCGGCTCGCTCTTGGCTGAGCACTACACCCGCGACGTCGGAAAGGCGCTTGCCATCGCCGAAAGGCTTGAGGAGGCAGGGCTTAGGCCTAACGTGGCCCGTGTAGGTTCCTACTACAGTACATAGCCACAGCCGACCTCTTTATACTGGCGGAGAGGGACGGAGAAATCAAGAAGGCCATAGCGCTGTATCTAGCCGAAAAGGCGAAAGACGGCACGCCGAGGCAGAGAGAAATAGCCGAAAAGATCCTATAAAGACACCACTCTTTTTCAGATCCAGCCGCTGGAGGTCGGCATCTTATTATGAATAAAAACGTCGAGACAACTAAAGCAGGTATTGAATTGACGCGTTGAACTCGTTATGTCAGATGCCAACCCAGTCAAGATAAAAGAAAAACTAGACTGGCGGGCCCGATGGGATTCGAACCCACGACCTACGGCTCTCCACGCGCCACGTAGGCGCGTAGAAGGTACGGCGCAACGGTCCGCAGAGCGTACCTCCGCGGAACCGCTCCTCCGCCGCTCTATCCGGGCTGAGCTACGGGCCCCTCTGGCGTTCTAACTACGTTTTTATAAGCTTTACCGCCCTTTGACACCGCGGCAAAAGATAAATCTACGCCACGAACGAGCTACGTGGACGACGCACACGCGCCGCTCCGCGTGAGGAAGGAGCACTACCTCGAGGCCATATATTCCCTCGGCGACGGCGTGACGCTCTCAAGGCTCGCCCGGGCTCTCAGCGTGAAGCCCAGTAGCGCCTTGAAGGTGGTGAGGGAGCTGGAGGCGGAGGGGCTTGTGACATACGGCGGCAGGAAGGGCCTCCGCCTCACCGAGGCAGGACGGAGGCGCGTGGAGGAGCTGAACCAGAGGCACAAAACCCTAGAGGAGTTCTTCCTGCTGATCGGCGTCGCGCCGGAGGAGGCGTTCCGGGAGGCCGAGAAGCTGGAGCATGTAATCAGCCCTGAGGTGGTGCTCCGCATAGAGAAGCTCAACGAGGCCTTGAAGAAGATGCGGGGGGTCCTAGCCGGCGACGAAGGAGTATAGGTCCATCGCCGTTACGAAGACCGTGCCCGCCAGGGCGGCTACCCTCCCCGCCGTCCCCAGCATACGCCAGCTCCACCGCACCGCCGCCGCCATGACCACCGGCAGGACCAGCGACAGCACGTACTGCGTGTAGACCAGTACCTCCACGGGGCTGGCGCCGAGGTGAAGCGCGGCGAGCGCCGGGGCGATGTTGACGAGGCGGGCGGTCAGCCTCGCCGCCGCGGCCGAAAACCTCCTGCCCGTGGCGTAGCGGAACACCAACACCCCAGCCTCCACCGACACCGCAGAGGCCGAGAGAGACGCCGCGAAGAGGGCCACGGAGAAGAGAAAAGCCGCCAAGCCGCCGAACAGAGGCTCGAGGACCGCCGGCGCCTCGCCCAGATCCACCGCCCTCCCGAAGAGGGCCGTCGCCGCCATGATCTGCATAGAGGCGTTTATGGCGGAGGCCCCCAGCAGATTTGCCAAGGTCTGCCACATATGCACCCTCCTATCCATCCCGTGGGTGAGGTGCGAATGCAGAAGCAGGGCATGCGGCATTATGGTGGCCCCCATTATGGCCACCGCCACCACCGCGGCCCCCTCCGGCAACCTCGGCACGACGCTTCCAAGGGCCACCTCCCACAGCGGCGGCTTCACAAGCCACAGCTCGACCAAGAAGCTAAGCGCCACCACGGCCACAAACACCCCAATAACCCTCGCGAAGAGAGCCCGCCTGTCGGAAAGCGACGCCAACAAGACGACGTCTACCAAGGCAAACACAGCCGCCACGTCCAGCGGCACCCCAGTCAACAGATGCACGGCGATTATGAGCCCCATGTACTCAGCCATGTCCGTCGCCAAGACCATCGCCACCAAGGGCGGCGCCAGCAGAGGCTTAAACCTTTTTAGCCTAGCCTCAAAAAGATCCAGAAGGCCAGCACCCGAGAGGCCCACCAGCCCAGCCAAATACTGGAAATACACCGCCAAAAAGCCGCTGACCCACACCACCCACAGCAGAGAAAAGCCGAAGTGCGAACCAGCCGCTATGTTAGACCCCCAGTTCCCCGGGTCGATATACGCCACGCTGACCACAGTGGCGGGTCCCACAAGACGCACAGAGAAAAGCCGATTCTCACATAAATCTTTTCCCTAGGCTAAAAAGTGTGTCGACCGTGCATCTTAACAGTGACATGAAAAACATTAACCTTGACAAGCAACTTTTAAGGCGAAAAACAACAATGATGAGAAAAGAACCATAATGGTACGCTCCTCTATATAGACACATAATACCCAAGAAATACAAATAAAGAGAATAATTTGAGCTACCTAATAACTTGTGTGTAAGAAACTCTTTCCGCCTTTATCTAGTTTTCTTGAGTTTTTATGTTTTTCTAGAGTGTTAGTTCGCACCAGCTGGCACAGCATCTTCAAGCCGTTTATAAAACAGTCCATAGTTAACACACGATACTTCAACTCTCTCGTAGCATGTTTATGTAAGATAGTTGAAAGAACGC
>WYEI01000075.1 GCA_009903905.1 Pyrobaculum sp.
TTGTGGCCGAACTCGGCCCCGTCGCCGATCTCCACATCTTCATATATCACAACGCCGCTTCTTATGATCACGGACTCCCCCACCCTCGCGCCGTTGCTCACGTCGTCCGGCGAGGAGAAGCTTTGCAGAATCTTGGGACGGGTGGGGTAGCCCAGCACGGCGGCGTCGACGAAGCTGCCCTGCCCCACCACGGTGGGGCCGTAGATGTAGGCATCCGGCGAGACGTACCTTGCCAGCACCTTCGCCCTAGGCGAGACGAAGCCCACGGCGTCTCGTTGGCCGAAGTATTTAAATTTGCGTGGGGCTGGGCGGCACATGGCGGATGAGTTTGGATACCCCGAGTATGTGGTGGAGATCCTCAACGAGTTGAGGGAGCTGCGGCGGGAGGTGGCTAGGCTACAGCGCGACGTCGCCGACCTCGCCAAGAGGCTTGCAGAGCCGCAGACGCGGACGTCGGACTCCGAGATTGTCCTAGCCTCTCTACGGGAGGCTGTGGAGAAGCTAAACGCCGCCGCGGCCGCGGTGTTGGAGAACGTCAGCTTGATGCGGGCGACCGCTGTAGAGGAGAGGGCGAGGAGGGACGAGGCCTGTCTGGCGGTTTTGGAGAGGCTTATGGCTCTTCAGGAGGTGTTGAACAAGTTTTTGCGTTAAATAAATATATACCGAGGCGTATTAAGCATCGTGTTTAGACGCGAGGACGCTGGCAAGAAGGTGGACGAGGTCTTGGCCAAGATCTCCGCGGATGTATCCGCAGTCTCCACCAGGATTGAGGAGGTTAGAAACGAGGTCATAGCTGAGGTTAAGGCCAATTCTCTCGACGTCAAGAAGTCGGTGGAGGGCCTCGCCTCGTTGCTTATCAGAATCTCCAAGGACCTGGTGGAGGGCACAACGCAGCTCAACAGGGTCATAGCGCAGCTTAACGCGTCCTCGGAGAAGCTGGCGGAGCTCTCCGCGGTGGCAGGTAAGCTCTCCGTCTCGGCAAAGGCGGTTGCGGACGCCACGAACCAGTTCATCTCGGTGGCGGAGAAGCTAGACGCCGTGGCGGGCAAGGTGGAGGGCCTCGCCGAGCAGCTCAACGTCATAAAGACCCAGAGCGAGCAGATCAGATCGGTGGCGTCTGCCATGCTGGAGCTTATGAAGGACTTCGGCGCGAAGATGCAGGAATACGACGCGAAGATCAGGCAGTTCGCGTACAAGGAGGCGGAGCTCAGGACCAGAGAGGAGGCGCTGAGGAAGAGAGAGGGCGAGCTGGCCCTCGTGGTGGAAAACGTGAGGAAGGTTGCCGAGCTCTCCGACCCCGCCAAGTCCGCCTTTGAGGAGGCTAGGAAGTCCCTGGCGCTTCTGGCGACACGGAGCCAGGAGCTTGCCCAGAAGGAGGAGGAGCTGAGAAGGCTCAAGGAGGAGCTCTTGCGCAAGGAGTTCGACCTCAAAAAGATGGAGCAGGAACTCGCCGTGAAGCAACGTCAGCTGGCGGAGCAGGAGGAGCGCGCCAAGGCACTCCTGGCGCAAGCCGCCGAGGTGGAGAAGAGGCTGGCTGAGCTGGCGCAGAAAGAGAAGGAGCTGGCCGAGGTGCAGACAACGCTTGAGAAGAAGAGACAGGAGCTTGACGAGCTTGTGGCTAAATACAAGGTGTTTGAAGCCGCGGTTGCCAAGAAGGAGGAGGAGCTGAGGAAGCTGGAGGAGTCGGTAAGGGCGAAGGAGGCGGAGCTTCTGGACAACCTAGGCCGATTCGCCAAAAGACTAATCGAGGAGGAGCAACGGCTGAACGAGTGGGAGAGACGGCTTCTGGAACAGGAGCGTGAAACGCTGGTGTTCTACCGCAGTTTGTTGCTGAGGGAGGCCATGCTGAGCCAGCTGAAGGCGCAGCTTGAGGAGTGCAGAAGCAGGCTAGGGAACAAAGGGGAATAAAGCCTTCAGAAAGGAGTAGCCGAGCACCCCCGCCGAAATCACAAACGTCAGTATCAGGAGGGCTTGAAGAGTCCTCAGCTCTGCTCTTTCTCTTTCATCCGAGGCTATGTCCAGAGCCGCCGAGACGTCCTTCAGCGCGAATCTAAACATCACTACGGCGATAACGAGGAACACGAGATCCAGGGCGGCCGCCAGCATCTGCTCCACCCCCATCAAAAGCAACCCCAGGGTCAAGACGCCTATGAGGTAGAGGATGGCGTAGAGGGTCCACTTCACGGCGGTTGTATCGTAGCTCTATTTAAGAGTTCCCGATTCAACCGCTGGTTATTTAACCTCCGACGGCCCTAGCTACATGTTGGGTCTTCTGCTTCTGCTGATCAACGCCACCACGGCGGCGGTGCCCATAACCTCAATCCCCTTCGTCTACACAGCGCCGCTTGGGGGATGCGCCAACTTCTCCGCATATGTGGACCCCCTATCCCCCTGGGGCATAGCGTCGGCATATGCCGTGGGTAGCAACGGCGCGTTGACGCAACCGACGTTGGATAGGTACCCCACGCCTAAGTACATACGGGGTTACGTATGTGGAGACTTCATCTCAATAAAGATAGACAGGTGGAGGAGCGTGGGCCCTGCCGTGCCGGTCGCGGTGAAGGGCGAGGACTCGGCGTATCTCTACCTCGGCGTGCCGTTTGAGGTAAACGGCACTGCCGTCGTGAGGGTGAGGTCGTTCACTCAGCCCGCGGTGGCTGGGCAGTTTGTCTACAAGGTGTCGTCCGCCGCGTCGTTTGGGGTCTACTCCGAGGAGTATGTCGTCTACGGCAGGGCGCAGATATCGGCATACGGCATTGTGAACATCACATATATCGACCTCTCCGGCGAGAGGCCCGACTACTACGTCTATATACCGACCAGAGGGGTGAGGGTGGAGGGGGTTAAGCCCTGGAGCCCCGACTTCCACCTGATGTTTGCGCCGAACCAGACTGAGGTGGTGGGGAGACCCCGCGTGGTTGTGGAGCAGATTTCTGTGCCGGTGGTGGGCGAGTGTGCGGGAAGCGCCACCGTAGTGAACCCGCTGGAGAGGCCGTTGAGGGTCTACGTGAAGCTGGAAACGGGCGAGGAATACGCCCTCTCGTTCTACTACCTGCCGGACAACATAACTACTTGGAGGCTCCGCGGCGCAACCGCCAAGACGGCGGACGGCCAGAACCTCCCGGTATACGCGGTGTCTACAGACGACGGCTCGCAGGTGGGCATGTGTGTCGTGGAGGGCGCCACATACTACATCTACGTGAAAACCAGCGAGATGTATAAATACCCCGCCCAAGTCGCGGGTGGGGTCGTTGAGGCGTTTACGGACTTGGTGAAGCCCAGGGTCGTGGCGGGGCCGGAATTCACCGCCGCTGTTGAGCCCGAGGTGGCCAAGATAGGGTCCAACGTTACTGTGAGGATTTACTACAACGGCACCTTGGTGGCGGAGTTCAGGAAGAAGGCGTCCCCCGTCTTGCAGATAAACACAACGTCGTTCTTCCGCGAGGTGAGAGTGGTAGACGCCCTGGGCACCCCGCTTCCAGACTTCGCCATATATGTGGGAGGTCTCAAGTTCCGCGGAGCCGGCGGGGTGGCCCGCATTATTCCAATAGACGATAAAGCCGCCGTCGAGATAAACGGCGTGAGGTACTTGGTCCAGCTCCAGCCGGAGGTGAAGATCCCCACGCTGACTAAGGAGAGCTTTCTAAAGATCGCGGTAGCGGCCGCTACTGTCGGCGTAGCAGTTGCATTTGGGCTGAAAAGAAGAGAAAAACCCAAAGGAGAGAAAGACGAGAAAGACCTCGTCGAGGTCTAGGTTTTTAAACCCGTCCCCATGTCTCCTCGTGATGACGGGATTCTATCTGAGGAGTGATCGAGCCTTCGAATTCTGAAACCAACTCATCACTGCCTGCGGTGATGCCTCTACCGAGACTTTACCCATTCCCATATAAGCGGCCCAGTTTTACATATACCGTGTATAAATCCGGCGTGTTTTTCGAGACCGCCTAGGCGCCCTCTGCCTCCTCTCCACCTACCTCTTTCTAGCTCAATATGTTTTCAAGCTCTTCGTTGCTGGTAGCTCGACGGTAGGTGGTGCGCCACGGCGTTCAGACGTCGGCGGTGTCGTCAAAATAGCGGTGTACGAGAGGACAGCGTGGCTGGCTCTTTTATTTTACGAAATTTTTTTATAAGGAAGTAGGTAACCCTCTCAATGTACATTCAGGCAACGGGCTACGATCCCATGTGGTATCTGTTATCGTTACTGATTTGGTTCGCGTTGATCTTCATGTTGCAGGATCTGCAGATGTGGCGCTACCTGAGCCAGGTGAGCGGTTTCCTCTCCTACCTAGGCCAGCTCCTCAACGCCGCGTCTGCCAACGTGCTTTCTGCACTTGAGAAGGCCAAGCGGCGTGATATAGCGAAGCCCGAGCTGGAGGCTACGCTTAAGAAGATGGTGGATTTCGCCGTGATAGAGCCGACGGCGTT
>WYEI01000198.1 GCA_009903905.1 Pyrobaculum sp.
ATTTGCGAGTAGCTCCGCATGGAGTCGGCGATTAGTTTCAGCGCGGTTTCCTCCACTTCTGCAACCACGGATAACCTCGCGGCGGCTGTATAAATACATATACGCGCGTCATGAGGAGCTGTGGCGGGTGGAGGTCGTTCGGCATGTCCCGTTTCCTAACGGCCTCTCCGTGTGGGGGCGTCCGCCACGCGGCATGGTCCCCTTCGTCCAGCTGGGTCTCTCTTGGGACCTTGGCCGGTCTCTCTACTGTTGGGGAGCCGGCGTCTCGGCGTCGGGTTTCATGGAGTTGTGAGGTCCCTCCTCCACCTCTTCGGCGTGTTGAGCCACTGCAGGCCTAGGGCGAGCGCCTTCTCCTCGTCCACCTCCACGCCGAGGCGCCTCGCTATGGCGTAGCCCACGGCTTTGGCCAGCACGCGCACCGGCGCGGCCAGGCGGAGCACCTCCTCAGCGGCGCGCCTGAGGGCCTCCCTAAGCCAAACCCCCCTACGCAAGGCGCGGCTCTTAAGCGCCGAAAGCGACACCAGCGAAGGCACAAACCCCGCCGCCAGGAGCATAGCGACGAACGGCCATGGATATATAAGCGTTTTGGGCAGTCTGGTAGAAGTCTTGGTGTGTCTCGTCGTATTTCTGCAGGCAGCTGAGGACGTCGTCGACGGAGGGGCTCATGTTGCCGGCGGCGCTGTGTTGAACAATAGGTGAGTTCGCCGCTTCTGAGGCCGGCGAGGCGTTGTGCTTGCCGGGGGGCCGGCAATTGGGCGTGTCGCGGCTTCTTTAAGCTTCCTCGTGGCTGGGTCTGCTTCGAGGCTCCAGCGTCGTTGCGCCGATCGGCACAATGTCCATCTCGTTTGACGCGGTGTACGCGTGTAGGCTCTTCTGTCCACGATGCTTATGCATTCGGAGTTCCGTAGTGCCTTTGCCGTCGTGGCTCTCCCTATTACGGTGCAGCTGGAGTCCCTCGGCGGTTCTTCTCGCCACGGTTAAGGTGACGCCTATATTGACAAGCGCTTTGGCGGTCTCAAGGCCTGCATCGCCTCCTCCAGCGCTTTTTCCAGCTCCTCGCCCCACTTGACGCGTCCTTTGAGCGCCTCGACGCGCCTGGCGAGTTCTTTGAGGAGTAGCAGGGCGTCGGCGGCGGCTGACTCCCTCGTCGTGTATTTAGACAGCGCCATGTCTGGATCCGGGCCGTGGTACTGATAATCGTGGAGGTCAAGCGCCTTGTCCGTCCAGGCGGAGATGCCGTAGTGGCCCGCCTCCTCTAGAAGCCTACCCAGCTCCTTCATCTTAGTCGTCGGGACCCGCGGCACGGCCCTCGACTCAAGCCACCTCCGCTCCTCCTCCGACCTGGCCAAGGCCTTCAGCTTGTCCAGCTCAAGCCGCAATAGAGCCGCCAGAAGCGCCCTCCACGCCTGGAAGGCCTTACATGCGGCATTACGCGTCAACCCCTCCTCTAAGAAGCGGAGGGCGAGACGAACCTCGCCCAGGGCTTCAAGAAGCCTAGCCTCGATATAGCCCTCGTCGGAGGGCTTGGGAAGCGGCCTCTCCACAAGCTCAACAACCACGGGAACTCCTGCAGTCCTTTTTAAAAGCCTTTACAGCGCAGAGCCCCGCGCGGACGCCGCGGCGGCTGGGCGTCAAGAAGACGCCGCATCCCTCAGCGCCCTCCTTACAGCCTCCCTATGTAGCGGCGTCTGCCAGGCTAGGTATTTCCCGATGCCGAGTTCTGGATCCCTCTCGGGGGGGCGGCTGGTCCGTCCAGAGGTGCTCCTGCCTGAGGTATACGTCCATGATCAGGTTCTGCTCGACCAGCCTGTGCATCAGCGGTAGCCTCTCCCTGATGAACAGCGTGTCAGGGTCCTCGGCCGCCTCGGCTAGCCACTCCCTCTCCTCCTTGCTCAGCGACCTCGCGAATTCCAGCGAGCCCTTGGCCCTCATGACTGCCTTGACGGCTTTATCCACGTCCCAATTGAGCCGGTTAAAATTTCCTGGTAATGTTTTCCGGCCCGCGGCGTAGGCAGAGGCTCCTTAGGAGTGGGTGTGCTTGGGGCTCCATGATTCCTGGCTTTGTGCGGCTTCATGTCAGCCTTTGTTTTAGTTCTTCCTCTAGCGTCTCTATGTATTCTTGCCAGTCTATGTATCCTTTTTCGTCGATTATTCTTCGCGCTCCCTTGCTCGCTGTCTCTCTCATTGCTTCTGTCAATATATTCTTTAGACCTGCTATCGCGTTTCTGTGGCTTTGTGTTGATGGTGACGAAGCCCTCGGGATTAATTGCATCGCGTTTTCGTGTGGTTTAAGCCTCACTATGTAATACCTCTCCAGGTATTTCCGCAATTCTGGCGCTACGTCTCTAATGATTCTCCTCACGCCGTGAAGTCCTACTAACCTCCTCAGCCCGGGTGGCGGCAGTCTGTAGAGGTCCCTCGTTATTTGCCTAATCCACGGCCTGTACCATAACGGTATTGCGTTTTCCGGCGCGAAGCTGTAGTTGTGTATTGCATTTACTCTGGCCGCGGCTCTCCAGAGCGGGTATGTTCTTACTCCCGTGTATGTTGCCACCTTAAGCTCTACGTAGTGTATTTCCGCAATCAATTCTTCAACGACCGCTCTCATCTTTTCGTACTCCACATCGAATAGTTCATAGAAGCTATCAACGACCTCGTCTCCGATATGGCCTCTGGGCTCGGCAAGGACCTCCAACCCCTCGTTGGTTATTCCCGCCCGTACTGGCACGTATTCGTTAGCGTACATATCTATGTCAATTCCTAACTTAACCTTACCTAGCTCGCCGTCTAATGTTACCGTTATTCCGTCCCATTTTTTGTGTCTAAATTCCCTAGCGATGTTGTCTACAACGTCGATATCGACGTGGCGGCCAAGCTCTATATCCACCTTTTCACCATTCACGTACGCCGTGTCTGGAGCACCCTTCCATGCACGGGCTTCTATGATCTTAAAATTGCCAACCCTTTTCAAAGCGATCGTTAAAGCTAGACCTAAGGCTATGGCTATTCGTCTTTGGCTTGTCGGCATCAGCCCCGTCCGCGGTTTTAATATTTTCATCACTATCATATTGATAACAACACTACTTCCTTTATTCCAAATGCACGTAGTGCATTTAAAAATTCTTTGTTGTGTCTTTTTAATCTAACCGTCATTAATGGACTCTCGACGTTTTCAATTAAGCCTTGGTATTGTATGACTATATCGTCTTGTCCTAACCGAATGTTGAATAGTGTACGTAGTATACTCATTATGCGTTTCCTTAACTGATCCCTTGCTTTTTCAAGATTGCTTTCGGGTATCACTATCACTAGTATGACTCTATCACTTATGTTTAATCTTTCCAACGTCTGTTTTACCTTACTGAACAAGCCTCTGCCTAGAGACGCCCCTGTGGTGAGAGATAGTTTAACCTCCAGCGCGTATTTATTAGCCCCCGTATCTACATAAGCATCCACTCTTCGGCTCGTATCAGAGATAACTTGCGGGTCCTCTGTGCATATGTATTTTATGTTTGTCGGATTGCCAAAGGCTTTAAACAGTTTTGATATTATCTCTTCTTTGTGTGTTTCGTAAAAGTTCTTATGGTCTTTGTCGTATTTCTTTAGGCATTCAATCAATTCCTCCATAATCAACTGTAAATTACCCATACTTAGTTATGCGGCTTCCCTCAGTGCCCTCCCTATTGCTTCTCTATGTAGTGGTGTTTGTCATGCTGTGTACTTGCTAATGCCGAGTTCTGGATCCCTCTCGGGTGGGGCTGGTCATAGGTGCTCCTGCCTGCTCTTGATGTCGGTTGCCGTGTTCAGTCTCGGGTCTCTGGCGCGCGGCTGGGCGCCTCACGGCGTTGCGGCGTCTTTTCTCCACCTCCTCGGCGTGTTGAGCCACTGCAGGCCTAGGGCTACTGCCCTCTCCTCATCTACCTCCACGCCGAGTTGTCTGGCCACGGCGTATCCTACGGCTTTGGCCAGTACGCGTATCGGCGTGGTTGGGCGGAGAACCTCCTCCGCGGCTTTCCTTAGGGCTTCGAGGAGGGCCGGCGACTTTATGCGGCCGCCCCTCCTGAGGTAGAGCATGGCCGCGTCTATGAGCGCCCTGGCGGCGGGGCGCGCCCTAAACCAGACGCCTCTACGCAAGGCGCGGCTCTTAAGCGCCGAAAGCGACAAGAGCGAAGGCACAAACCCCGCCGCCAAGAGCATAGCGGAAGTTTTGCTGGGGGTATATATTGGTTACGCTGACGGGGCCGTCGGATGCGCCTTCTTAAGGCCGTCGGCGTCGTCTTATTGCTTGTTGTCCGTCCCCAGAGCCTCCTCCAGCGTGACGACTTCTCTCTTGCTTTCGATGAGCCATATCTTGAGCTCTTTTGCCTTTTGGGCGGCTGTGGGCTCTGCCACGAG
>WYEI01000107.1 GCA_009903905.1 Pyrobaculum sp.
GTAGTGGACATGAAGGATAGGACTGAGTTCCGTCCTGCCTATCTCTACGTAGCCTTTGGATACAGAAAGCCGGAGCAGATCTCGGCGCCGCTTGAACATCTGAAGAAGTATAAGATAAACTTCGTGAAGGCAAAAGTAACTAAGATAGATCCTGCCAACAGGAAAGTCTCCACGACAGCTGGCGACTTCACATACGACGACTTGGTGGTGGCTCTGGGGGCGGAGACTATAGACACCGGTCTTCCACACACATGGGAGCTGGAGCCGTCGTTGAAGGTGGCCGAAGCACTTTCGCAAATTAAGCAGGGCCATGTGGTCGTTGGCGTTTATTCTAATCCCTATCGTTGCCCGCCGGCGCCGATTGAGTTGGCTATGTTGACGCATTTCTACTACCTCACCAGGGGGCTTAGGGACAAGGTGAAGATCACAGTGGTTCACCCCTTGAAGAGGCCGTTTGAGAACTTCGGCCCCATGGCGGCCAAGTGGATGTCTGGCTTCCTTCAGCAACTCGGCATTGAGTACGTCGGCGTGGGGCAGGGACAAGCCATTAAGTCTATTGGCAAGAACGAGCTTGAGCTCACCAACGGCGAGAAGGTGAAGTTCGACGCCGCGTTTATAGTTCCCCCGCACAAGGCGCCTGACCCCGTGCTGAACAGCGACTTGGCTAAGAACGGCTGGGCCGCGCCGCGCAACGCGGCCAACGGCAACTTTAGAAGCGAGAAATACGACGACGTGTATGTAATAGGCGACGTGGCGGCGCCTAACGTGCCTGTGGGCATGGCCGGCACCATACTCCACAGCTACTCGCCGTGGGTAATAAACAACATCGTGGCAGATCTCGCCGGCGTGTCTCTGGGCAATCCGCCGTTTAGGATGGTGGGCACCTGCGCCCTCGACGTCGGCGCATACGGCATGGCCGCCGCCTGCGACTTCACGCCGTTTGTGAAGAAGCAGAAGCCGTATCCAGACTGCATGTTCCTGCCGCCTTCGCCGGTGACGCGGATATTTAAGGAGATGTTTGAGAAAATGTACTTTAACTGGTTATTGGGGGTGGTGCCATGACCGAGGTGGTGACAATCCCCAAGGCCGACTACGAGAAGCTGCTTGCCGAAGTGGCGGCGCTTAGAAAAGAGGTTGAGGAATTAAGTTCCCAGCTGTTGCCTTTGAAAATAGTGTTAGAGAAGTTGCCGCATTTGATGGCTGATATCCAAGTCTTTAAGGTGGCCGCGCCGCTGATATCTATGTTGAGCATAATGGACATGGCCGACGTAAACGCCATGGGCGCCGCGATGCAAGGCGGCGTCACCTGCACCAGCAAGGCCCTGCGGCAGATCGCGGAAAACGGCGCGCCGAAGGTAGGCCTCCTCGGCCTGCTCAGCGCCATGCGCGACCCGGAGGTCCAGAAGGCCATGGGCTTGATGCTGACAATACTGAAATCGATGGGTAGTTGCATGGAGGAGAACCTCAAACAAGTCAGCGAAAAATCCTAGTTTTTCCATCCCCTCTGTTTCCTGTCGGCACTGTTTTTACGCAGTGTGTCATCAAGTGTTTCTACCTTGAACAAGGCGGAGATCCCGCCGGCGGCTAGGGGGGCTGAGAAAGTTTTTAACGGAGGGGGCCGCGTAGGTTATGCCCACGGTTGTGGTGACTGGATCGGGGAGGGGGATTGGGAGGGCGGTTGCGGTTCGTTTCGCGCGTGAGGGCTGGAACGTGGTTGTCAACGCGAAGAGGGGTAGGGAGGAGGCGGAGGAGGCGCTTAGGCTTGTGAGGGATTCTGGTGGGGACGGCGTGGTGGCGCTCGCCGACGTGGCCACTAGAGAGGGGTGTAGAAACGTGATTAATACGGCTGTTGAACGGTTCGGGGGGTTGGACGTATTGGTTAACAACGCCGGGCTTGGGCTCTATTCTCTTTTCCTCGCCGCCGATGATAGACTTATAGAGAAGCAGCTTGAGGTGACGTTAAGATCTGTGATTTATTGTTCTCAAGAGACCGCTAGAGTTATGAAGGAGGGGTCTATAATCAACGTTGCCTCGATTGCGGGCATTAAACCCTTTGTTGGTCTCTCCATATACAGCGCCGCCAAGTCGGCTGTTATAAACCTCACGCAGGCGTTGGCGGTGGAGCTTGCCCCCCGGATAAGAGTTAATGCGGTCGCCCCCGGCGTGGTGAAGACGAAGATGGGCGACAGCCTCCTCAACCTCCTCGGCGTGAGTGAGGAGGAGTTCGCGAAGCGGTACACCCTTCTTGAGAGAATCGTGACGCCTGAAGACGTGGCTGAGGTCGTTTGGATGTTGGTGAAAATCCCCACCATCACGGGGCAGGTAGTCGTGGTGGACTCGGGGCAGTTGTTGCTAGGGCGGCTTTAGTCCGACATCCAGAGAAGTCCATAACTAGCTTTTTTCACAAGCGCAGACTCCACGTCTCTTTTCAAAAGCTCCACGTTGACGTATATTTTACTCATGGCGTCTGCCCACTCCTCTTGTGTAGACTCTGCCCACTCCCTATACAGCACAGCCGCGGTTAAGGTGCCTATATGGGTCAGTAGCCTTTTGGCGTGGAGCTCCACGCCGTCTCTCAACGCCGCGGCCGCCTCCTCCCTAGCCTCCTCCAAGGCGGCTACCAGCTTGCGCCTCACCTCGTCGTCGCGGATCCTAGAGATCCGGCTGGCCAGCTCCTCAAAGAGAGTCTTTCCCGCCTCTTTTCTATAAAACACCTCCGCCATGTCCAACGCCTGGATGTTGCTGGTGCCTTCCCATATGGCGGTCACCAAGGCGTCTCTATGTAGCTTAGCCATGGGGTACTCCTCTAAGAAGCCGATGCCGCCCATAAGCTCCATGGAGTACCTCGTCACATCTATGGAGACCCAGGCCGCCATGTTCTTAACGATATGCGTAAGGAGTCGGGCGTAGTGATAGGCTTGGCTATATGGCGGCCTCTCCCCCGGCGCCACGTCGCTGAAGGATTTAGCCGCGGCGAGAGTTAAGAGGAGGACGGCTTGGAGTTTGGCCTCCATCTCCACAAGATCCCGTAGATAGAGGGGATGTCCCACAAGTCTTCTGCCGAACGTCTTCCTCTCGTTTCCGTATAGATACGCCTCCCACAACGTCTTCCTCGCCAGGCCCAACCCAGCGATGGAGTTGTCGATCCTTGCAATGGTGAGTATCTCAAGGGCGATGTATATCCCGGCCTCGGTAGCGCCTAGGAGGTAGGCCTCCGTGTCTACCAGCTCCACCTCGCCCGTAGGCACGGTGATTGTGCCTAATTTGTCCTTGAGCCTGAGTATCCTCCAGTTGGGCCTCCCACCGGCGCGGTAGGCTGGCGCGAAGAAGGCGGCTACTCCCTTGGCCCCCGGCCGCGGCGGCGCGGGCTTCGCCGTTATGACCGCCGCGTCTGCCAGCCCCACGTTGCTGGTGAAGTACTTAACGCCGCGGAGCCTCCACCGCCTCTCGTCTATTCTCTCGGCAACGGTCTCCAACCCGCCGAGGTCGCTGCCGGCCTGGACCTCCGTATAGAAGGTGGCGCCCATCCAGGGCTTCTCAGCCCGTAGGAAGTTGGGGAGGTAGAGGGCCTTCGTCTCGTCGTCTCCGTATTTGGCGAGGCCGTAGGCCGTCTGCTCGGTGAGGGTGATGGTGCAGAAGAAGCCCGCGTCGGAGATCAGATACCCCGAGACGAAGTGATACATTAAATCACTCTCACCAGTCAAGGTTTTAGAGACCACGCCGAACTTCAAGAGGTCGTAAAGCGTCTGGAGGTGGCTGGGGGAGACCTGCACGTAGTTTATCTCCTCCCCTCTCACGTTCCACCGCTTGAGGACTGGTTTAGCGTAGTGGTCCACGTAGTAGGCCTCCTCCATCATTTTTGTGGAGACGTAGGCCCCCAGTGAGGACAAGTCTTCATCTCCTTGGAATTTAAGAGCGTCTAGAAAAAGCTGAAGCGGCTTATCGTTGATGTAATAGTTTTTGCCGTAGCTTAACCACAAGTCTCTAAACACGCAATATACCGGGGCGCATATATTATGTATATCTACATCACTTGGCTATTGATTTTTTCGCTATTAGCGAAATTTAACATATAAGTTTTGTAGATATGACTCTTGTGATTAAGAAATTTGTCTCCGCCTGGGAGGCGGTGTCGGGGATTCCGGACAACGCCGTAGTTGTGATCTCCGGCTTCAACGCGGCCTTGTCGCCGTTTTATCTAATCGATGTATTAATCCAGCGCTACAGAGAAACGGGGCATCCAAAAAACCTGTTTATAATATCTGACGCAATTCCGGCAATACCTGGATTTGGGCTAGACAAGGTGGGGAGGCTCATACTGGAGGAGCCTTACCAAGATTTTATCCGCGGTTTTCTACTGCCGTTCTACGGCTGGGCACCGGAGTTGCAGAA
>WYEI01000104.1 GCA_009903905.1 Pyrobaculum sp.
CTAATAACGCAACTCTACGCAAAAGCCACAGGCGTCGAGAACTTGACGCCAAGACAGATGGCAGGCGCCGCGGCGATCTTCGCCGCAGTCCTCACAGCGATGGGGTCAACGCCCAGCGCCATCCCAACCCCGCCCTAGGCGAAACCTGCACACAGATGACACGTTGACTAAGAAATGGGACCCCCTCGTTCGCAGGGAACTCCGGCCTTAGCCCCGCCTTGAGGGCGTGAGCCGTCGTAATGGCCGCCTCTACAAGCCCGATGGGTCGCTGTTTGGCGAGTTCAACCTCATGCTTATACCCTACGGCCTGTTAGGCGGCGTATACGAGGCGCCTAGATACGCCGTTGTGGTCCTGGGCGACGAGGCGAAAGTAATAGACCTGGACAGCTGGCGGCCCGTGCACGAGGTGAAGTGTCTGGGGAAGTGGGACTTTTCGCCCATCTACCCCTTCGCAGACGTTAAGTCTCTCTACTGCACAGACGGCTTCGTGGTTGTGGCGACGCCCGGGGAGTACCGCCTCATACCGGCGCCATGCGGCGTAAGCTTCCACGTGGACATGCTGGACCCCCGCATCTTAATGGTGAGAGATGTCGAAACGGGCGAGGAGTCGATATACACGGTGTTTAAGGCCTTTACGCTAGACGGGAGATACCTCGCCACCTACGCGGTGGAGGGGTCAGAAGGCGCCGAGCCCCTCTCCGCGGCCAGGGGCCTCGTCTACTACGTCCCCGGCGCCGTTATGTGGAAGGGCCGGAGAATCGCCGCCACAGACTTCTTCCTATCGACCTACGGCGTAGTCGCCGGCCGGCGGGTAGTAGGCGACGCGGAGCTAAACCTGCCCTGCGAGCCGGAATACGTCCTCCTAGACAAATACATATGCAACAAGGAGGTGGCCCACATAAGGGCTAGATAGGGGCACAGTTGCCAAAACATAGGAGATAGACAGTCAGAGGGGAGCCGCTCCGCGTATCCTCCATTCAAGGAGCCGACTGCCGCGTCTTGACGAGCTCCAGCAGTAGCTTCTGGATCTCCAGAAGGGTGGTCTGGAGGGCGTCAATCCTCTTAGCCAACTCATCCACTCTCTTAGCCAAGTCATCAATCCTCTTATTCGTCTCGTCAATTCTGGCAGAGAGACTCCTCGCCAAGTCGTCAATCCTCTTGTTAACTTCATCAATCCTTTTGTTTGTTTCGTCTATCCGCGCCGAGAGCGTCTTTGCAACTTCATCTATACGCGTAGATAGGATCTTCACCGCGTCGTCTATGCGTTGGTTTGTCTGGTCTATCCTTTTGTTTGTTTCGTCTATCCGCGCCGAGAGCGTCTTCGTAACTTCGTCTATCCGCGTGGATAAGCTCTTCGTCACGTCGTCTATCCTTTTGTTCGTCTCGTCGATTCTGCCGTCTAGCCTGGCTATGTCGGCTCTTATTTCTTTCAGGTCGCCTACTATGGTGCCGAGGTAGAGGATGAGGACATCTTCGGTGGATAGCTTCTTACCCTCTCTAATCTTGCCCAAGACATGTTCCACCGCCATCTTAAGCGCATCATAAGCAATGCTGGAGGCATCAGCCACGAGACTGCCTCCAGTCAACTATAAAAACGTTGCGCGTAATAGTTGCTTGGGTTGGTGGATTGAAATTTGTATTCATGAGGTTAGTTGCTTGTTGTATGGCCTTGTTGCTCTACGGTTTCTCTTGTGGCTTGCTCGGGGGCGTCCCTTTGATGTTTGCCGTGGATTTTCCACTTGGACTATTACCGCGTCGTTTCTCCGTCTTTGTAGCTTATTTCAGCTGTGGGGTTGGCGCTCAAAATAAATGGGGAAGTCGTAAACGTGGTTTATGGATATCTACCAGATACTGCAGACGCTACATGTATTGTTCGCCACTGTTTGGGTTGGGGGTCACATAACCTTGTTAATGGCGTATGGCGCCGAGCTCAAGCGCGGCACGACGAACCCTCTTCTGGACTTTGAGCGTCGGTACGAGAAGATTGGGCTACCCTCGCTTATTTTCGCGGCGGCCACCGGCGTGGCGATGCTATACGTCGGGTGGGGGAAGTGGCCTATGGCGGCGCATATAAAGATGGGTCTCTTCGTCATCCTAATTCTGATCGCCCTACACGCGCGGCTACGCCTAATACCTAGGCTCAAGAGGGGTAAGGACGTGGGGGGCCTGCTCCTCCTCCACGTGGCCGCCGTCACCGCGATCTCTATAGCTTTCGTGGTGCTGGGGGCGGCCATAAGGTTCGGGATGCCTCCCTAAGTCTTTTGGTAGCCTTTCAATTGCACATATTGTCCTGTGGCGGCTGAGAGCCGCAACTGCGTGAGGCAATGTGCCGATTAGTGGAAGGAGACGTAAGGCTGGTTTATGCGGTTAACCGGAAGCTTTTTCCCCCTCGGCGGGGTTTTTATGTCATGAAAAACGGGTGGACTTATCTGGTGGCTGGCGTAACCGTGTTGGTGTATATCGTATACATCGCCATGGCTGTCTGGACTTTTTACAACCTGCCGCCCATACCCGAGAAGGTGGTGACTAAGAGCGGCCAGCTACTCTTCACTGCCCAAGACGTCATAGAGGGCAAAATCTTGGCTCAGAAATACGGGTTGCTGGACTACGGCTCGTTTCTGGGCTTCGGCGGCTACTTCGGCATAGACTACACCGCCTACACCATGAAGTTCTACGTAGACAAGATCAAGGAGCTCAGAGGCCTCTCTCTGTCGGACGCCGACGTTAAGCAACTCATAACCCCCCAGCTCACCACACGGTCCTCCTCGGTTTTTGCGCCGGCCTCTGGCGTGGCGGTGGTCAGCGACGAGTTCGGGAAGGCCTTCGGCGAGGCTGTCAAGTTTTACGGGGAGCTCTTCGGCCCCAGGTCGGAGTCCATAGGCCTAAGGCCGAACCTCATCACGAACCAGGAGGAGGTCAGGAAGATCGTAGCCTTCTTCACATGGGGCGTCATGATTGCGATGGCTAACTACACCAACGGCTTTCCATATCTGCCAGGCATATTGGGCCCCAACATCCACGTCACGGTGGCCACGTGGGCTACCTTCTTCGTGATGCTTCTGGTCATCATGCCCCTTGCGGGATACGTCATCATGAAGTTCCTTGACTACTGGAAAGAGCCGAGGGTCACGCTTCAGCTTCCGCCTCCCGGCCCCGCCCAGAGGCTCGCCCTCCTGGGCTTCGTGCTGGCGGTTCTGGGCCTCTCCGTGCAGGGGCTCCTCGGCGGCTACCTGATGCATAAATACACAGAGCCGGCGGAGCTCTACGGCATCTCCGGCATAAACAACATACTGCCCTTCAACGTGGCACGCGGCCTCCACTACAACCTAGCCATCCTCTGGATCGCCGTCTCCTGGGTCTCCTTCGCCCTCTTTGTGTTGCCCTACCTCGGCGTCCAGCTCAGCAGGGCAAGGGCCCTCGCCATACTCGGCGCCGGCGCCGTGACCGCCCTCGGCATATTGCTAGGCCTGTGGGCCTCCTACCTCCGCCTCCTTCCTGACCCCATCTGGTTCATCGTAGGGTCGCAGGGGAGGCCCGTCATAAGCCAAGGCACTTTCTGGCTGTTGCTGATTGCGGCTCTCCTGTTCTATCTATCCCTAACGGTGTGGAGGGCCTCCAAGACCTCGCCCGAGCCCATACAGCCCCTCGTCAAGATCCTGGCCATCGCCCTCGCCGGCACAGCCTTCGGGGCCTTCATGGGGGCCCTTCCCGTGGTGACGCCGTGGTGGCACTTCACCATCGACGAGTACTTCCGCTGGATCATCATCCACGCCTTCGTGGAGGGCTTCTGGCCCGCCATCGTCATCCCCATCCTCTTGATCCTCCTCGTCATAGCCGGCATGGTGCCTCCGAAGATGGCCGTGGCGGCCGCCGGTCTCGACGCAGCGCTTGAAATAGTGACAGGCATGATAGGGACTGCGCACCACTATTACTGGGGAGGCCAGCCCACCCTCTGGATGTACGTCGGCGCTGTGATGTCCACGCTGGAGGTCATACCCATCGGCTTCCTGATCGCATACACCGTGGTGCTGTGGAGGCGGGGCGAGTACAAGACGGAGCTCCAGAAGACGCTCCTCACCTTCGTGATGGTGGCCGCCTTCGGCGGCGCCATAGGCGTCGTGGCCTTCGGCGCAGGCCTCATAAACATGCCCGTAGTGAACTACTACACCCACGGCTCCCAGGCCACCATGATCCACGCCCACCTAGCCATGCCGCTGTCCTACGGCGTCCCCACAATGCTGATGTGGACCGTAGCGTTTTTCTTGGTGGGTGCCTTCGGCGAGGCGCATCTCCGCCGTCTGAGAATAGCCGTCGTCGTGATGGCAGTCGGCTTCTACCTCCAAGTACTGATTTCGCTTATGTTGCTCATGACCAACCAGTTCATCACC
>WYEI01000060.1 GCA_009903905.1 Pyrobaculum sp.
GAAATTTTGTTAATGGCTTTGTGTATTAGGTGAAATCCTTTAATGTAGCTTGACCCACCTAGGTAAAGCAACACCTTTTCGTCGCCTAGCCTCTTTTTTAGTGGTAGGTCTGTATTTGCGAGTTCTGGTGGCGGGGGGTTGTAGATCACATCTACTTTGTTGCGGAGCTGTGGCATATTCTTTGTTACAAGTTCGGCTTGTCTATGGGAGACGCATATGATTTTGTCGGCCTGCGCGATCCAGTTCTTGCTTTTTATGTATGCAAGATAGGAAAGAGGCATTAGCAGAGTCCGTAAGAGGCTCTTTTGGACGTGGCGCTCATGGAAGAGCGCTAGTTTGATTTCGTAGGCGTGGTCTACTACGTCTGGCTCGAAGAAGTATTTTACGCCAGTGTATCTTATCGGCATGTAGTTGTGGTGATGCACAATAACGCGCCGATCCATCCTCTTAGCTACTGGAATTAACGGGTAGGCCGCTTGGGGTGTGTACAAGACATCGTGACTTTTCAGTAGTCGCTTAAAGTACGCTGTGGTGCTGAGGACTTCCATAAGTGTCCATCTGGTCAATCTGTTGGCGCTTCTTAGCATGGGTGTTGTATAGTAATTGACGTGTGGGATTTTCACTGGATTTTTTGTGCCGGTCACCACGGTCACGCTGAAGCCGTGTTCTGCAAGTATTTGGAGTATGAGGTATGTTGCGAGTTCGGCTCCGCCGCCTTTGGGCCAGAAGAGCTCGCTTACAGTGAGTACGGCGGTCACGTAAGGTTGCTTAGAAGCTTATCTACTTGGGCTTCGAGCGTCTTGTCTCGTTCTTCGCAGGTTAGGGGTCTCCTCTCTTGGTCTGGCTTATAGCTTTGTATCGCTTCCTCAATCGCCTTTGCATATTCCTCGTAATTGCGTACTAAGCGTATTTTTCTTGGGTTCCTTATGTCTAGTCCCAGTAGGGAGTGCGGCGAGACTATAATGTGCAGGTCCGCGGCTTGGTATGCGAGCATCTTTATGAAGGTGCCTGCGGCGTGGTTGAAAATAGGGGAGAGACCGTAGTCGGCCATTGCAAGTAGTTCTTTGAGTTTTTCGTTGGGTACTATTCCTACTATTTTTATTGCCTCGTTTTTTGTATTGCGTTTAAGGTGTTGCCAAGGCCCTGTTATAAATAGGGTGAACTTGGAAGGGTGTATGTTGTTGAAGATTTCTATGGTTTTAAGGACGGCTTCTTTGTTTGAATGGGAGCCTGCTAGGAGTATGAAGTGTGGTCTTGTAAAGTCGTCTCTTTTTCTTCTTAGCTGGCTGTATTCTTCTGTGTTTTGGTAGCAGAGTGGTGGAGGGTTGGCGATTATATGTGTCTTGGTTATTTTGAACATGTGTCGTGCGGCGGCGTCATCTACCCTTGAGGGATAGGTTATTATTGTTGATGATTTAAGTTGCGGTTTGTGTAGTGCTAGATATAGACCGTATTTTATCAATTCGAATATATTCTTTCTGGATCTTAGGTAGAGTGTCTGTGCATAATTTGCAAGTGGGTCGTAAATTATCGGTTTCTTTATGCCTAGCATCCGGAGGATTGCGGAGGCTACAGTCATGGAGCCAATAGTCATTACTAAGTCTGCCCTGTTGAATAGAGGTTTGTACTTAATTAGTACTATGGCTTCATCTATGTAGTGTGTTGCTTTGGCCAGGGTATTTAGGTCGTGATGATTTTTCCATGCTATTATTTTGGCGATGAGGTGATAGAACGGGCGATAGGCGGGTATGTAGATTATCTTGTTCTTTACCGTATAGGTTGTTGGGTGTATGCTTGAGTTTACCACCACTACTTTATGATGTAGCGCTAACGTTTTCAGTATTGAGTGTATTCTTACATCGTCGCCCGTTTTCATTTCCCATGGGGAGCTGTAATATGTATACACTACAATTGTTGTCACTGAGTCAGCTGTGTTTTGGCATTTGCTGTAGGATCGTTGAAATTATATGTGGCTAGGGGAATATCGCTGAAGGGACATTGTTGTATATCATACACGTTATGTAAAGACGTAGTTTTCTGTCTCCTATACACAACTAGGCATTGGTTGCCCACTTCTCTCCCCTTATAACTAAGCCTTAGGTTCTCCGTTTTACGTGTCCCATCTGTCAATGCCAATACGACGCCTTGTTCAGTCTGTTTAATGAACAGAGCCGCTAGATGTAGCGTTAGATACAGTGCTGAAATCAAAAAAGCTAACGTCAACACTGCCCACAAGACACACCTGTGGCTAACTAAACTAACGGAGCTCCTCACGTCTCTCCTCGCGAGAAGTCCATACTGTTGCAGACGGTGTGGCATGTTCCGTGACAGTAGGGGGTGACGACGAGTTTAGCCGTAGCCTTGAGGGCTAGGGCGGCGTATGTGGTAAAGATGCTGTGGACGTTGTGGGCATGCACGACGTCGGCCACCCGCGCGGTGTCAGTGGGCAACTTTTCCAGCTGGCTTTTCATGTGTGGGATGTGGTAGGCGCCGCTGGGCGCCCAGGTGGGCCACCGGATTACGTGTACGCCGTTTATCTCCTCTTCGCGGGGTTTGTCGGCCTTCGGGTCGCCTGTTACTATGGTTGTTTCGTGTCCTAGTGCGGCGAGTCTTTCCGCTATCGACTTAACTACGTACTCCACCCCGCCTATGTTGGGGTAGTAGCTTGGAGTGATGAAAATTATCTTCACTTGTCTTGTTTGTCCCAGATCAGTTCCTTATCCTGTAGATTCCTGACGGCGGCGGCCATCAGGTAGAGCTGGGCGGCGGCCCACGTCCGGTACGGCCTGAGGGCCAGCGCGGCCGCCCCTGCGGCCAGCAGGGCGAGGGCGGGGGGCGTGGCGGCCGTTGCTAGGGCGGCGACGGCGGCTGGGAGTAGCCATGGGTTGGCGAGGTGGAGGTACTTCTCGGCGAGGAGGATGGGCCGCATGGGGGGCGGGGCCTCCGCCGCGGGCATCTTCAGGAGGTGCTGCAGGAGGTGTTGGGCGCGTCTTATGCGCCACCTGTGGTAGCCGTTGCGGGGCACGGCTTCGACGCACCAGAGGTCTTCGGCGGCGACGGCTCGGTATCCCATGGCGGCTATTTTCGTGGCTGTGTGGCTGTCGTCGGCGCCGATGTCGAGGGGGAACCCGCCGATTTTGCGCAGTAGCTCTGTCTTGTAGGCGGCGAGTTCGCCGTGGAAGATGGGGGTGGCCCACTTCTTGCTTTCGGCTAGTCTGAGGACGTTGTAGCGGTCTCGGTAGCCGGCTTCGACGGTTGCGGGCCCGTCGGCGGTGGGCTTCTTGAGGCAGGTGACGGCGCCCACTGCGGGGTCGGCGAGCCAGCTGACGGCTCTCCTAAGGGCGTCCCTCTGGGGCCAGCGGCAGTCGGCGTCTGTGATGACGAAGACCTCACCGCGGGCCGTGGCCAGCGCGGCGTTTAGGGCCGATGCCTTGCCGCGCCTCTGGGGCTCCTCCACGACTTTGACGTCTGCGTCGGGGTGCGCAGCCGCCCACCTCTTTGCTCTTTCGGCCGTGCCGTCTGTGCTGGCTGAGTCTACGACGATTATTTCGAGCCTGTCTCGGGGGTAGTCCTGTCTGTATACGTCCTCCAGCTTCTCCTCGATGTTCCTGGCCTCGTTGTATGTGGGTATGGCCACCGTCACGGCGGGGAGGTAGGCGGGGTCGGGCTTGATGCGCCAAGGCGTTTTGAGCCACCGCCTGGCGGCGGCGTAGTAAGCTAGCGGCGCGCCGAAGTGGGCCGCGGCGAGGGCGGCGCCGAGGGCGGTCAGGAGGTCCATGGGGCGGGGCCGGATTCTACGCGGCGACTAGTTCTGGCTGGGTGGGGCGTAGGCGGCTGTTTGTAAACCTGTGGCCGCGCCGCTTTAAGACTCGCAGGGTTTGCGGTCATGTATCGAGGGCCGGCTGTCGTCATATACGGCGTGTGAGCTCCTGCGCAAACTCCTGCTGGAGGGCTTCAACGTAGGTGTGCCAGTCTAGGTAGCCTTTCTGCTGTATGGCCTCGCGCGCCTTTTCGCCGGCGGCGCGCTTCATGGCGTTGGTCAGCACCTCGGCGAGGGTCTCTACGGCCTTTTGGCGGTGTTGCGTCGGCGGAGCGGGGCCGTTGCGTGGCGCCGTGTTGAGCGACAGGTGGGTTCGCCTCTTCTGAGGCCGGCGAGGCTTTGTTGCGGCTCCTGACGGTTTGCGTCTTGCACACCGGCTTGTTGGGCGTTGCGTTTACCCGGGGGCTTCGCCGCTTAATGTGGCGACCGACCTGCTGTGTGCGTATTAGATGTTGTTTTCCTGCGGTCTCCGGCGCACGCGGGCTCATCGGCGCTTAGAGTAGGTACGTCGCGGCTTCCTTAAGCCTCCCCGTGACTGGGTCTACTTCGAGGCCTAAGGTCTCCAG
>WYEI01000286.1 GCA_009903905.1 Pyrobaculum sp.
AACGCTTATTTATACACAACTCGGCCCTTCCATGGAGTTTCCAGACGTGGAGCTTGAGGCGCACACGGGGGGGAGGGTGTCGCCGGCTCGTGTGCCGAAGGCAGTCGTCTATTTCTTTCCAAAGGCTTTCACGCAGGGGTGCACCAGGGAGACTATACGCTTCAACGAGCTCTACCCCAGGTTCCGCGAGAAGGGCTACGAGGTCTTCGGCGTGTCTACAGACGGCGTTGAGACGTTGAGGAAATTCGCCGAGAAGCACAAGGTCCGGTTCAAGCTTCTGAGCGACAAGGAGGGGAGGCTCGCCGCGCAGCTAGGGATCTTGAGGCCGACGGGCACCGCCGAGCGTGTGACGTATGTGCTCAACAACGGCGAAATAATCCACGTGTTGAGAGGCCTGAAATCCGCGGATGAACACGCAGATAAGGCGCTTGAGCTCGCATGAAGACCTACGAGATCAGGGGACCCTGCCCCGAGCTGGCCACCGTGTTGGCTAAGGCGGCGGCTGAGCTGGGCCCCGGCGAGGAGGCTAAAATAGTGAGCCGCTGGCGGTATGTAGTACACGACGTGAAAAACTCAGCCGGATATATAGGGCTTGAGGTGGTCGACGTCAAGGAAGGCCCCAGCCACGTCGAGATCGTGATTAGAAAGTCAGCACAAGCTCGGCATCTTTTGCAAGGGCGAGAAAAGTAAGCGACCCCGCCACCTCCACGCCCGGCAGAGGCTCCAGTCCAAGCATTTTTGTGACTGGCTCGTCTACGTAGACCTTAACGCCGGTGGATAGGCACTCCCTGGCGAGGTCCTCCAGCCTCCTCGCCCCGAGCCCCCGTAGCTTCCATCTTACGTAGACAGACGCCAGGTAGGGCAACCCCACGAGCCTGGTCCTCGGCTTTTTGCTGAAGACATACGCGCCTAGCCCCGTCGCGAAGAGGTAAACGTCGTACCCCATGGCCTTCGCAGACAGGGCGATCACAAGGGCGTGATAGGCGCGGGCAAGGTCGTTGTCGGAGAGCATGACGACGGCTTTAGGCATATTAATCCACAGCTTCAGAATATATATAGATGACGAGCCAATGCAGGCGGCGACCAGGTGACCGGTGACCTGCCGGCTGACTAGCCTTTATACGAGGGGCACCTCGGGCCGACGGGGCACATGGCGCATCTAGGCTTCCTGGCCGTGCACACGTCGCGGCCGAACTGTATAAGCTTGAGGTGAAACTCAAGGTAGCGCTCCGGCGGAAGCCTCTCCATGAACCAGCGGCTGATCTCGTCGTAGCTTTTGCCTACGCCCCACCGGCGGGCTATGCGTGTGATGTGGGTGTCCACAGGGAACGCCGGCAGGCCGAGATTGACCAACACCACGTCGGCCGTCTTCTTCCCAACTCCAGGCAGAGTAAGCAGAAACCTCCGAGCCTCCGCAACCCCCATCTCGATTAGCTTCTTTGGCGATATGTCGTACTTTATAAAGGCCTCTGCAAGCGCCTTTAGATAACGCGCCCTTTGTCTATGCATGCCTGCGGGCCTTATCAACTCGGCCAGCTCCTCCTTAGGGAGATCAAGCAGGGCTTTCGGCGTGATTTTGCCCAGTCTCTTTTTCAAATTCTCCAGGGTCCTAAAGGCGTTTCTGTCGCTTGTGTTTTGGCTCAACACCACAGACACCATCAGCGTAAAAAGATCGCCCTCCGAGCGCCACACCACCGGCGCGACGAACTCGCCCAGTCTAAGCTCCACCGCCGTATCCACCAACTCGATAAACTCATGTGACACGTTTACTAACTCCAGCCCTTATATATCTCTGACGCCGTCTAGACGTGGAGGAGGTCAAAATTATGCTACGGAAGTCGGACTTCGACAGATTTGTGGAGAGACTCGGCATGAATCCTGACGAGCTACTCGCCGCGCTTAAGGCTGAGGTGGAGAAGGCGGGGCCGGGATTCCGCTACGTGGTATCTCTCGAAAACTTTTTTTACTTCGTCATCGCGAAGCTGTACAGCCAGAGGCCGCTTGAGAGACGCAGAGAGGTCACCATGGAGATGTTTGAAGAGGCTCTCAACAAGGCCACAGACCGCCTGGCTGGCGTGAGCGGCTATGCAAAGCTGACAGAGGTGAGAGATTATGTGATGCAGGTGTTGGGCATAGGCGAAGAGGAGTTTATAAATAGGCTTAGCGAGTTGTTGCAAGCCAAAAGGGGGCTCTACGTACTGCTTGAGGGAGGCGACGTCAAGGTTCAGATAGGCCCTAAGAAATACGGCTTCATAAAAAGAATAGAGAGACGGCCAATAGCTGAGGTAATACACTACTAGTACACCCACCTAGTTAATTAGCTTAAGTTCTCACCCATCTGTGAGTTGCGACATACCTAAGTGGCCCGTGGCCAGCGACAGGTATAAGCTCGGCGGTAAGTCCTGGCTTGGGGCAGTGGACCTGTTGATCAAGCTGACCTCAGTGTCCCCCATGGCCATCCTACTTGGAAGAGCTGGCATGGGCAAGTCACAAGTGGCTTATGAGGTCTGCCGCAGGACTAATTGCATCTACGTCGACTTAACGGAGGTGGGGGAGAGAAACATAGCCAATGTGGTGGCTGTCGTCGCATGGAGGCTACTGACGAAATACGGCGGCAAAGACTCCAAAAACCGCGTCGTGGAAGTGTATAGGAAGTTCGGCTATGAGGGGCTTCTCTCGCTCGCCAAGGGCGATCCCGCCTGGACGTTGAGAACGGCGCTAGAGCTGTCAGATACGCGGACAGTGATAATCCTTGACGAGTTCCTCCCATCGGCGGAGGACCCCAAATTCTTCGAGGTGGCCTACATCTTGCATAGGATAAGGAATATGCACCTCCCTAACGTCTCCTTCTTGGTCACCATGTTGCCGGAGGTCTACGAGAAGATAATAGAGAGGATACCTCCGCTAGGCAACTTCTTCATTCACATAACTGTGCAGTTGCCAGACGTCGTGCCAGAGGAGGAGGTAGAGGACATCGTGTCTGTCTACTGCCCAGAGAAGGCTGGCCTTGCGCGGAAGATACTGGCGGAGAAACCCGACGCCACCGTGCGCGAGTTGTTGTTGAAGCTTAACAACATGCCGTCTGGTATAGGCCCTACGCGTAAATTTGTGGAGCTTATACCCACGGATTAAGTTCTTATAGGCAGTTTTTCTCTTTTTTATGATTAAGTCGGAGACTGTAAGACAGATACTCGACCACTACAGAGTTATTTGGGCTCTTGGCCATGCCCAGTCGGTGATGGGCTGGGATTCCGAGACCTATATGCCTGAGGAAGGCATAAAGGGGCGTGCAGTCGCCAGGGCTGAAATTGCTCAATTGATTCAACGCTTTATGCTTGATGAAAAATTTGTAAAGCTCATCGAAAGGGCTGAGGAGGAGAAGGATCTTACAGACATTGAGAGAGGAATTATAAGGACATTAAAGAGAGACTTGAAGTTCTACCAGAGGGTGCCCCCCGAGGTTGTGAAGGAGTTTGCAAAAGTCACATCAGAGGCCTTTGTGGCGTGGCGGGGGGCCAAGGAGAAGGCGAGGTTCGACCTCTTCCTGCCGTATCTCGAGAGGATAGTGGAGCTGACCAGGGTCGTGGCCGAGAAGCTGGGCTACGAGGAGCATCCCTACGACGCCTTGCTGGACCTCTACGAGGAGGGGCTTACGTCTAGAGACGTGGAGACGGTCTTCTCGGTGTTGGAGCCGGGGATCAAGTCGCTTCTCTACAAGCTTGAGTCGCGGGGCTGGCCTAGGAGACACCCGCTGGAAGACGTGCCTTACGACAAGGCGAAGGTGGAGGCGGCGGTTATGGAGGTTTTGGAGTTCGTCGGCTACCCCAAGGCCAGGTTCAGGGTTGACGTGTCTCCGCATCCGTTCACAGTCGGGATCGCTACGCCCTTTGACGTGAGGATAACCGTGCGGTACAGGGGGGTTGACTTCAGAGAGCCGCTCTTCTCGGCGTTGCACGAATACGGCCACGCCCTCTATGAGCTAAACATAGACGAGTCCCTGGCCATGACGCCCGTCGGCTCAGGGGTCTCCCTAGGCATTCACGAGAGCCAGAGCCGCTTCATGGAAAACGTCGTGGGCAGGAGCCGCGAGTTCGCGGCGAAGATATCGCCAACCCTGCGGAAACACCTAGACTTCCTGGCCAAGTACGCAGACGACGATCTCTTCTACTACTTCAACGTGGTTAGGCCCAGCCTCATTAGAACCGAGGCGGACGAGGTGACCTACAACCTCCACATATTGCTCCGGTACAGGCTGGAGCGCCTCATGGTTACAGGTGAGGTCAAGATCTCGCAACTGCCGGAGCTTTGGAACAACGAGATGGACCGTCTCCTCGGCGTTAGGCCTAGAAACGACGCCGAGGGGGTCCTCCAAGACATACACTGGGCCCACGGTTCCATAGGCTACTTCCCCACCTACACGCTCGGCAACGTGGTTGCGGCGATGATCTATTATAAGCATGGGAAAATCCGCGAGCTAGTCGCCGAGGGCAACCTGGCCTCTGTCAAGGAGTACCTGAGGGAGAAGATCCACAGATGGGGTAGCGTCTACCCGCCGAAGGAGTTGCTCTCCAGGGGCTTTGGGGAGACGTACAACGCGGAGTACCTCGTCAAGTACCTCGACGAGAAGTACGACTAGCAGACGTCGCAAAGCCCAGACAGCGCGGTGCACACATCGCCGTTTTTCCCGTAGCCGCTTCGTTTATCCATGAAGGTGCCCCACGCGAGCTGGAAATCTCCGATCTCCACCTTTGCGAGTAGGTCCTCGATGCGGGGGGTGTATTCATGCACTAGCCCCGCGGCTCTGGCGAGCTGGATCACGTAGTTGTTCAGACCCACCCTGGCCCTGAACAACACGTACCTCGCGGCGTCGCAGGCGTCGCTTAGCTTCACCACCCTCCCGTCGAAGTAGAGGGGGCGCCCGAGCTTCGCCGTGAGCTCGGCCGAGGCGTGTGCGGCCAGTACGCTGATGATCTTAAACGTCCTCCCGCCATACGGCGCGGATCCTAGAAACAGCAAGTTCACCTCGTCGCTTACCACGTGGACAAACTCAGCCCCGTACTGCATTGCGAGCCTCCGCGCCGTCTCCACAAGCGCAGTGTGCGCCAGCTTGCTCCGGGGCGCCTCGAAATCTTTGAGCCTCTTGCCGAAACCCACCCCGTCGAGCCGCACTGCGAAAGGCGGCGAGGAGGGCTCGCACACCGCCTCCCTCTCCCGGTACCTCATCTCAAGCACCGCCGGGTTCTCAAGAAGAAGCCTCCTGAGCGAATCCACGTACTACTGGAGGTTTTTAAATACGAAAATACCTATACACGTGAAGCTGAGGTTCAGATACGTGGTGCTGGGGGGAACCTTCGACACGCTACACGCAGGTCACGTGAAGCTCTTGGCCACGGCGACTCTAATAGGCGATAAGATCCTCATCGGCCTAACCAGTGACGCGTTTGCCTCCACCTATAAGCAGTACAGGGTAAGGCCCTTCTCGGCGCGGCTTGCCAACATAAGAAATTTGCTAAGCCTAATAGCGCCAGACAAAGACGTTGTCTACGCCGAGATCAACGACCCCCACGGGCCAGCGGTGGCGGACCCCCGGCTTGAGGTCATTGTGGCCAGCATAGAAACCGCACCGCGCGCCCTCGAGATAAACGACGAGAGGGCCAAGAGGGGCCTCAGGCCCATGGAGCTGGTGGTTATATCCACGGTAAGAGATGGATATGGGCATGTTCTTTCCTCCACCTACATCAGGCGCGCGCTGGAACACATGAGGCTAGAGCCTAAGTAGAGAGAGGTCGCGGTAGGTCTCAAACGCCTCTCCGCATGTGTTCACACACAGCGTGGGGCCGCCGAGGAGGTCTATCCTCCGGTGCTCCCTCCCCCTCCTCTTCAAGAACCTGAACACGTCGGTGTACACGATATCTGAGTGTTTAAAGTCCGTGAAGACGACGAGGTAGTTGTGCACAAGTGACCAAGCCGTGTAGGGGTCGTCGGCAGGGGGAAGGCCGTAGTCCTCCAGCCTCACGGAGGGCGTCGGCGGCTTCACCTTGGCAATCCGCTTGGCCAGCTCGGCGGCGTAGAGCACGTTGGCGGCCTCTATCTGGGCGTCGAGGGGGCTGTGGTAGAGGCTCCAAGTGTCTTTTAGTGAGGAGATGGTCACGGAGGGGAGGCCCCACCTCTCGTAGTGCACGCTGTCGAAGTACGCCTTGGGGGCCTCCACAGGGCCCAAGCCCTTCAACGCCTCGTGTAGATAGGGCGTTGCGTAGATCCTGGGGGTCCCCACGCCGACGACGTCTATATTTACCAGAAGGGTGGGCCTCCACCGCTTTAGGTAATTTAGAGACCCCCACGCCCAGTAGAATGAGGGCGTGTGCGGCGCCACGCCCTCCTCCGCCGTAAACAAGCCGAGAGCCACCGGGACGTCGTCGGCCACAAGCTCGCTAAACGCAAGGACGGCGGCCTCCACACCTGCGCAGTTGTCCGTGGCGCCGACGAGCCAGTGGTCCCAATGCGCTGATATCATAGGCGTGTTCTCAAAACTGTTAAACGCTACGAGGCTGTAGCTGTAGGTGACCCGCGACTTGGTGTTTACCTCAAGCCTTGCCCGCCTCCCCACGTATGAGCCGACGTCTTCGAAGCTGGCGGCAGGCACCGGCGTCGGCGCAGCGTCGAATTTATAGCCGTGTTCCCCAGCGACTACAATCCGGCGGGGCGGCCTACCTGTGAACACCACAGCGGCGGCGCCGCGGCGCGCCGCGTCGATGACCACGTATTTGGCGTCGTCTACGTCTGGGGGGAACTCCGCGACGGCTATGTTGCCCTCCACGTCTCCGTCTACCGGCACAAGCCTCCCCTCCACAGACGCGGCCTGTGAATAGGGCATGGCTAGGCCGGGGAGCGCCGCGCCCTCCACCTCAAGCCTGGTGCCCGCGTCTTGCCAGTGGAGAACCTCCACGGGGCATAGGTGGAACCATATTGAAGGCGCGTCGAGGAAGGCGAGGAGCCACTGGAGGAACTCCCTCTCGTGCGGCGAGCCGGCCACCAAGTCGCCGTAGGAGGTGCACTTCTTGAAAACCTCAGCCACGGGGGGAGGGGAGGGAAGGTTTTAAATTTGTGATCTTGTTGGATGTGGCGGATTTAGCTGAGAGGTGCTGTGTTGAACCCGGACTGAACGGGTGATGGACGATCCGCCTAGATCTCCTCGATGGAGAACGCCCCCAGCATCTCAAGCACCTGGTCAAGCTTGGCGTTTACCTCCTTCAGAAGCGCAGCGGCCTCGTCTGACCGGCCCTTCTCCAGCCTTTCCAACGCGGCCTTGAGATCCTTGACCATGTCGAGTAACGCGTCGAGCCGCTGGAAGCCGCGTATGATGCCGTCTACCTCCTCCCTGAGGTCGTCGATCTTCTTCATGTTGAGATACGTGGCCAGGATTATTAGCTCCTGCACGTTGTCTATTCTTTTCTTCTTCTCGAACTTGGTCAAAACCTCCGTCGCCAACGCCCGGACAGCCCCCTCGATTTTCCTATTTACGTCCTCCACGGTAAGGTTTTATACCGTGAATAAAAGTCTATTGTTGGTGATGACGGGATCGATGGAGGGATGTGTGACGACGGAAGAGACGACCTGACGCTTAAATACCATAAACGGGTCTACGCCTATGAAACGGGTATATTTGACGGTGAAAGGCGACATCAATCTCCCGGGGGTCCCCCTTCTGAGGATCTTGAAGAGCGAGGCGGCTAAACACGGGGTCTGCGGCGAGGCCCGGCTCGTGGACAACACGCTATACGCCGTCTTGGAGGGCCCCGACGAGTCTGTGGAGCGGCTTGTGAAGTTCATACCCATGGCGTCGCCTGCCGTTAAAATACGGGAGATCTCAGTAAGGGAGGACGAGTACCGAGGCGACTATAAGGAGTTTAGAGTATCCGCCTAGCGCGCCTAAGTAGAAGCTCCACCTCCCTCCGCACCGCCTCGCTCTCTCTATACGGCTCCGCAGCCGGCGCCTCCCCGCCCGCGACCCCCGCTATGAGGCTGGCCAGAGCCCTCTTGAAAACACCCGGAGTGGAGGGGCACTCCAGAGAGATGTAGAACTCCCGCCTCGCCAGCGACCTGCCGAGGAGGTAGTAGAAACGCTCGGAGGCGAAGAAGTATCCCGTGGGGTCGTCTCGGTGTATGTCGAACCCTAGCTGGACGGCAAGAGGCCCCTCAGACGTGCGGTCTATAAAAGACAAGACTCGTTCAAAACTCCGGTCCCCCGCGCCGGGAGGCAGAGGGAAGGCGACGGCCCCGTGTCCCCGCCTCGCCACTTGTCTGTGGGATGGCCCCTCGGCCCCGCCGTATACCACATACAGCGGGAACTTGTGCTCGAGGTGGAGCTCCCATGTGCCCAGCGGGAAGTGTCTATCTATAGACAAGACGGAGGCGCCTACCTTCTTCGCTATATAGACCGTTGCGTTGAACACCTGTCCGCCCCTCGGCGTGTGTAGACCAGCCATGGAGGTGCCTCCCACATAAAACACGGTCCGCCGCTTGGACAAGGCGGCGTCGGCCACGGCGACAGCCCTCAACACGTCAGCCTCGCGCCTGGAGACGGCTTTTACAAAAATTTCGCTGTGGGCGAGACGCACGGCGTCCCAGCCCCCAGCCCCCTCCACGACCTCAGCGCCTGCCTCCCTCAAAGCCTCAGAGACCCAGTCAGACATGTTCTTGTGGACAAGTAACACATATATACCGGAACTATCCCATTTATTAATGCAGGGGTTTACGAACTGGAGGAACAGCTCTACGCGCTCTTAAGAGAGAGGGCTAGGTACAACGCGCCGCCGCTCATTGACGGCGTCCTCGCGCCGGTGATCGCCTCGGAGGTATCCCGACTGCACAAACCCGCCGTGGCCTACCTAGGCCCCGAACGCTCCTTCACGTGGGAAGCCGCCGTGGCCATGTTCCCACACGGAGTCCACGTCCCTAGCAGGACCATCACGGATGTGTTTAAAGCCGTGGACCGGGGCACGGCCGACTACGGAGTGGTGCCGTTTATCAACAGCCTTGAGGGGCCTGTTGGCGAGACGGTGGACGCCTTAGCTACACACGGCGTCGGGATAGCCTCCATGGGCGAGCTGAGGGTGACTCTCTGCATCGCCAAGAGGGGGGTCCCCCGGGTCGTCTATACGCATCCACACGCCGCCGCCCAGGCGAAGAGGGCGCTCGCGGCCCTGGGCGCCGAGGTCGTCTACACGTCCTCCACCTCCGAGGCCGTGAAGGAGTTCGAGAAATGTCCCTCCGACTGTGCGGTGCTGGCGTCGCCCAGGGCGCTTGAGCGCTACGAAAAGACCTGCGGCGTGGAAGACGGGGAGAGCTACACGAGGTTCGCGGTGCTGTCGAGGAGGGGCGGCGCCGCGGGGGCAAGAGCCGCCTTGATATTCGCGGTGCCCAACGTCGCCGGCGCGCTCTACAAGGCGCTGGCCCCCCTGGCGGAGAGGGGGATAAACATGACTCTGATATACTCAAGACCGACTAAGCTATCCCCCTGGGACTACTTCTTCCTGGTGGAGGTGGAGACGGGGCCGGGGCTGGAGCCCGCGCTGGAGGAGCTGAGGAGCCGCACCACCATGCTTAAGGTCGTCGGCCGCTACAACGTCATTGCCCTCGGGTGACCAGTTGCCGCGCCTGCTCTATCACCGACTCGGCCAGCTTCTCGCCGAAGCCCGGCAGAGACGCGATCTCCCGCACCGACGCCCTCGCCACGTCTCTAAGGGTCCGGAAGCCGAAGTTATACAGAACCCTCGCCCTGACCCTCCCCACGCCCCTCAACGCGGTGACTAGCTCCAGGAGCTCCTCCTTCACGCCGTGTACAACCCTCGCCGTGACCACCTCAAGCCCCCTCCCGTGCTCCCCGCGTCCCACGATCCCCGCCAGCTTCGCCGCCGCGTTGCCCAGCCACTCGAAGAGATCCACGTAAACCCGTAGATCGCCCGGCGCCACCTCAAACCGCTCAAATATCTCGTCCTCATCCACCTCCTCTATCCACGCCTTCAGCATCGCCGCGGTCTTAACCACGTCTTCAAACTCCTCGTCTTCCTCCACGTCGAGGGCAGACAGCACCTCCTCGGCGAGGTGTTTATCCACCCTGCCCCGCCTCACCCTGGGGAAATCCGGCGCGGTCAGCACTATGTATAGATACGCCGCAGTCGCGCCCCGCCTCAGCGACTTAATAAGCGCTATGTACCTGGCGGCGGTCTCGGGGTCTAGATACAGCCTAGCCACCTGCCTACCCAGCTCGGTGGCGTATACGTAATCGCCGTCTCGCTCCAAGAAGCCCCACTCCACCAGCTGATCCACGGCGTCTTCCACCTTGGACCGGAGCAAGGCAGATTTAAGCCCGGTCCTCAGCTGGTGGAAGCCCAGGGTGTTGGAGAAGAAGTCCGCCAACTCGTCTATGGACTTGGCGTATCCCCCGCCCACTGCGCCCAGCGCATGCGCCCTCAGGCTGGGGCCGGACAGGATGTGCGACTTCACGTTTTCCACCTGGCCCAGGACGTACCTCTCCATGAGGTACCCCACCTCGTTTCTGCCACGGGCGACGATCACCGCCTCGCCGAATGGGTCGAGCCCGGGCCTCCCCGCCCGCCCCGCCATCTGTTTATACTCAAGCACGGGGATCTCCTCCCTCCCCACCACCGGGTCGTAGCGCTCGTACTCCGCCACGACCACGCGCCGCGCCGGGAGGTTCACGCCGGCGGCCAACGTGGTTGTGGACACCACGACTTTTATCACACCGCGCCTGAACCCCTCCTCCACAAGCCTCCTAACCTCCAGCTCAAGCCCGGCGTTGTGGAAGGCGACGCCCCTCGCCACGAGCTCCGCCAGCCCCCTCCCTATGATCTTGCTAGACGACGCCCGCAACACCTCCTCCGCCAGCTCCCCCGCCTCCCCCACGTCGATGAGCCTCGCGGGATGTGCGGCCACAGCCTTGGCGATCGCCCCGGCGAGACGCACGGTGGAGGATCTGCTGCTGGTAAACACCAGCGCCTGCCCGCCGTCGGCCAGCGCGTCCACGGCGAGGGCCACCTCGGCGTCGCCGCCTGCCCTAACCGGCCGGCGCGTCCCGTCGGGGAAGTGGATACGTCCGCCGAAGTACACGCCCTCCCGCAGAGGCACGGGCCTCCAGCTAGACGCCACGAGCCTAGCCCCCATCCACTGCGCCACCTCGGCCGCGTTGCCCACGGTGGCGCTCAGCCCTATGAACTGGGCCCGGAGGCCCAGGTGCCTCACCTTGGCGATTATGGACTCGAGGACGGGCCCCCTCCTGGGGTCCCCCAGATAGTGGATCTCGTCCACCACGATCAGCCCAACAGACCCCAGCCAGCTCGGCCTATGTCTCAGCAGGCTGTCTAGCTTCTCGTAGGTCACCACAACCACGTCGTATTCATGCAACCGCTTGTCGTCGGACTCGAAATCCCCCGTGGAGATGCCCACCTTCGCCAGCTTGCCGTAGTATGAGAAGTGGAGGAGCTTCTCGTGGGCGAGCGCCTTGAGGGGCACCGCGTACAGCGCCATCCTCCCCTCCAAAGCCGTCTTAACAGCCGCAGCCTCGGCCAGCAGAGACTTCCCAGACGCCGTGGCGGTGCAGAGAAGCACGCTCCTCCCGTCGAAGACGCCCGCCTTCACGGCCTCGGCCTGAGGCGGGAAGAGCCGCCTAACCCCCCTCTCCTTCAGCACCGCAACGAGCCTGGCGTCAAGAGGAAGCTCGGCTACATCCACAGAGGCTGTTCAGGACCAGAATAAAAACTACACAACCCGCTTTATGTAGCCCGGCCGCGGCATGTAGGCCTCGCCGTTGCGGACCAGGAGGTCCGCAATCCTCTGCACCTCTGCGCCAGGTATGCCGGCCCTCTCCGCCTCAGCCTTCAGAACCTCGATCTTCACGGGCCCCCTCTCCACCTCCTCAAGTCTCTTCAAAAGCTCCACCACCTTTATGTACGCCTCCCTCCTCGACGCGGGCACCCCCGTGATTATGGCGTCGATGTCTATGGCGCCGGACTCCACATCTATGCCGACGGACTTGAGGAAGGCTAGATACAGCCTGATGGCCCTCTCCGCGTCCTCCCCCGTGGCTATCGGGGAGAGCCTCATCTTGGCCTCCGCGACGGTGAGGCGTATAAGCGCCTCCAGCTGACGCGCCGTGATGGCGATGGCCGTGCCCGGCCCCTGGTACTTCCGGCGCATCTCCAGGTAGAACCTCCTGATCCTCTCCTTAGCCTCCTCGCTCAAGACCGGCCGTATATACCTCCTCGCGTACATTATATACTTGCGGAGAAACTCAGGCCTCAGCACGTCTCTGAAGGACTCCGGCACCTTGCCGGAGTGGAGGTCTAAGATGTGCCCAGCCACAGAGGAGTCGAAATCCTCCCTCGGCTCGTCCCTAATGACGAAGATGAGGTCGAAGCGGCTCAGCAGAGACACCGGCAGATCTATGTTCTCGGCCACGGTGCGGTTCGGCAGGTAGCGGCCGAAGGCGGGGTTGGCCGCGGCGAGCACCGCCGCCCTCGCGTTGAGGGTCGCCACGATGCCGGCTTTGCTTATAGAAACGGTGTTTTGCTCCATGGCCTCGTGAAGCGCCACCCGGTCCTTGGCGTCCATCTTGTCGATCTCGTCTATGACGGCGACGCCCTTATCCGCAAGCACCAACGCGCCGGCCTCCAGGTAGAACTCCCCCGTCAGCTTATCCCTGACTACAGCCGCGGTGAGGCCCGCCGCCGACGAGCCCTTGCCCGTGGTGTAGACGGCCCTCGGCGCTATCTTCGCCACGAACTTAAGCAACTGGGACTTCGCCGTGCCCGGGTCGCCTATCAGCAGAATGTTTATATCCCCCCTCACCCTGACGCCGTCGGGATACACCATCTCGTTGCCGCCGAAGAGGAGGCAGGCGATCGCCTCCTTGATCTCCTCGTAGCCGTAGATAGACGGGCCGATGGACCGCACGATGAGCTCCCTCACGTCGGGCCTCCGCGAGATCTCCAGGATCCTCTGCTCATCCTCCTTGGTGATCTCCTCCACAAACTCCTTGTTAGACGTCTCCACGTGCACCCCCTGCACGTAGGAGGTAACAACGGGGGGCCTGCCCTTCCTGAGCTCGCTCAGCGTCAAATCCACGACGCCGGTAAGCGAAACTATGTCGCCGGGCTTCGCCGCGTCCACCAAGTCGTCGAGAAGAACCACCTCCACGCTCCTCGGAAGCTGGCCGGGCGGCAGATCTTCAGGCCTCTCCTGCACGATTACCTTCTGCCAGTCGATATACTGGCTCAGCTCAGTCACCAACGTGAAGCTCTTCGAAGCGCCGCACCGCGGACACTTCGCAGGAGGCTCCACGTGACGCTCCAGCTCCTGCATCAGCTCAATCTCGTAGCCACACTGCGTGCAACGGTAAAGCGCCTTATGCAGGAAGTGCTTAGGCGGGGTCTGCCTCGTGACTATCCCCTCAATCCTCACCAACCTGCTGATGTACTCAGACCTAAGCTTCCTAAGCGGAACCACCAGAGGCGACCCCCGCACCCTGAAGTGAAACCGCCGAAGCGCCCGCGCCGTCTCCGGATCCTTCTCCTCCACAACCTCCTGCACCACCTTATCAGCCTCCGGCAGGATCAGCCTCGGCCTCTCCACGAAGAGGTCGGCCAACCCCTTATCAAACAAGAGAATATCGTGGAAATCCACCTCCAGAGACCTCTTCCTCTGAATGATGATGTTGATCACCTCGTCAGAAACCTTCTCGTTACTCTGAATAAACTCCCGAACCTTATCCCTCACAAGATCAAGCTCCAACTCAACAGACACGCCACAAACACCACCACCACTTAAAAACGAAGAAAGAGTATTACAAACTACCCGCCCCCAGCATCTGCCCAGCCACCGCCCCCACAAGCCGCCGCACTCTATTCAACGCCGCGGCCACCTGCCCGCCGGAGGCCCACCCCTCGTAGAAGTTCACATGCATGGCGTTGGCGTGGGCCCACGCGTCGTGCACCCACTCCCCCAACTCCTCCGCCACCTTCTTCGCGTACCTCCACAGCCCGCCGTGGGAAGCCAGCCTCACGCCGTCGCGCCAATAGGCAAAGGCCTTAACGGCGAAAGCCGCCGCGCCCCAGACCCTCTCCGACGCCTGCCTCAGATCACCCCTGGCGAGCTCCGCCTCAGCCTCCCGCAGAAGCTCCAGCGCCGCCTCGGCGTAGGCCCTCTCCGGAGGATCCAGACGGGCGGTGGCCACGTCCATTAGGAAATCCTCTAGAGAGACCCCGCTCTCCTCGGCGGCCCGCCTCAGAAGCTCCACCACGCGAGAAGGCAGAACCAGAGCATCCACAGAGCATCCTGGGCCCCGGATAAAAATTTATTTGCAACGCCTGGCGAGCTCCACAAGCCTCTCCGCGATGCCGAGGCCGTCCCTAAGCACAACGCCCAGCGCCAAGTCCCTGGCGATGGGGTAGCACCTCTCCACGGCCCTCAATGCCTCCCGCGGCGTTAATGCGATCACCTCCACGCCCGGCGGAATATCGGCGTCTAAAAGACGGCGGTGGGGCGGCTCCGAAAACTCCGCCACCACCAGAAGATCCACATCGCTATCCTCGGAGAAGTCGCCCCGGGCGAAGGAACCCACGAGGAAGACCGTACCAGGAAGCGCCTCAGCCGCCGCCTTGGCCAGCGCCAAGGCCCTAGCCCTCAGCGCCTCCCGGAATCTAAACACGACCTCCATAACTCTTCTACAAACGCTAAAATCTTTTCGGCGGCGGCCAGCGCCGCCTCTGCATCGCTCCTCGTAAAGTACTCAAACGGCGCCCCCTCGCTCCACGCATCGACGCATCTAGTCGGGATGTAGAACTTGTCGAGGAGCTTGCCGAGTTCCAAAAACCCCTCAGGCACAGGCAACAACTCCTTGGCCGCCTCCAGAAGCTTATATACCGAGTGCCCCCTCGCCGGTCTACCTGCTCCATACAACAGACCCTTGGCGGCGAACTCAGCCGCTTGGTGAGCCTTGAAACACGCCCAGTTAAAATCGCCGCCCTCCGCGTCGCGCCTCGCAGACTCCAGCGTGCGCCTAGCCATCACAAGCCACCTAGAAAACTCCACACAATCCACATAACCCACCCAAAGCCATTTTATAAACCATCGCCCAAGCGCCCCGCGCCGCCCGCCTCGCCGCTGAAACGTCAATCACAGCTCTTGTGGAGCCAGTATATGACGCGTTGAGGAACCTCCGAAAGATGCCTAAGCAGACGAAGAAGGGACTTCGCATGTCGGCGGTGGTGGCTCAGGCGCATCAACCCGCCGCGTGTAACTGAGCTGGACCGCGGAAAGACAAGCCGCCTCAGGCAGAGCGCCCGCCCTCTAAGACCCTCCGGGCCCCTTCGACGAGCCTCTCAACGTCCGGCGCACGGGCCTTTACGTCCTCCGCATCCAGCCTAGCCTCGTGGAAGCCCCACACGTGGAGGACCCAAGCGGCGTCCCACGACTGCCTAACCCACCCGCCCAGCCACTCCGAAGATCTGAGCACAGCCTTCTCGAGATCCGTTGCACTCCACCTACCCCGCCCCTCTACCCGTCTCAAGACCTCGGAAAGGTTAAGATGAATCGCCAAGGCCTTCACAGCCTCCTCCGCCGCTTTATACAACTTCTCCGAGGCCTCTACCGGATCCCTATCCACCAACGCCTTCCCCTCCGCCAAAAACTTGACGGCAAGCTCCAGATGCGCCTCCGCCACGGCCTCGGGATCCAACCCCACAGCCTTGGCCAACATATCAACGACATACGTCTCTACGTCAATACCTCTCTCAACTAGTTTTTCCACAATCACCTTAGGAATAGACACCACCGCCACAGCTACTGGTGCCTCGGAAACATAAAAACTCAACCCCAACATCAGATGTTGCAAACAAAACGCGTCACGACGCGACCCACAAGGCGCCTAGACGCGTACAAGAACCGTGACGACGTCGGAGAGCCACGACATCCTACAGACATCTAGATGCGTATAAGCAACCGCCGCCATCCCCATGTTTATCAACAGTTGACGCAGGCAACCCCGCCCTCTAAAGCCCTCTTCACCTCCTCCAGCACGCGTTCAAGCTCGTCGCCCCACCTGACGCGGCTTTTCAGCGCCTCTACCCGTCTTGCCAGCTCCTGCAATACCGACTTTATGTCGGCCACCGCGTCCTCCCGCGTGGCGTATTTAGACAGTTCGCCGCTTGGGTCAGGCCCGTGGTACTGGTAGTCGTGCAGGTTAAGAATACGGTCCGTCCAGAGCGAGATACCGCCATGCCCCACCTCCTCCAGAAGCCTAGACAAAGACTTCATCTTGGCGGTGGGGACCCGGGGCACTGCCTTAGACTCCAGCCACCCCCTCTCCTCCTCTGTCTTGGCCAGAGCCTTCAGTTTCTCAAGCTCAAGCCGCAACAAGGCGGCCAGAAGGGCCTTCCAGGCCTGGAAGGCCTTGCCGGCGGCGTTTCGAGTGAGGCCCCTTTCCAGATATTCCAGCGCTAGGCGGGTCTCCCCCAAAGCCTCAAGAAGCCTAGCCTCGATATAGCCCTCCGAAGAGGGCTTGGGAAGCGGCCTCTCCACAAGCTCAACAACCATGAAAACAGCTACATCTCTCTTTAAAAACTTTAACACAGACGTCGCCGCGGTGTCGGATGTCAAGAAGACGCCTCCCTCAACGCCTTCCTCACGGCTTCTCTGTGTATGGGGGTCTGCCAGGCGGCGTTCTTCCCAATGCCGAGTTCAGGGTCTCTCTCGGGGGGCGGCTGGTCGATCCAGAAGCTGGGCCTTCTGTCGTACATGTTGTATACGATCAGGTTCTTCGCCTCCAGCTCCCTTATCAGTTCCTCCGGCGCGCCGCCGGACCAAAGCGCATCTGGGTCCTCCACAGCCGCCTCAAGCCACCTCCTCCACCGAGAGACGAACTCCGTAGACAGCCTCTTTTCCAGCGCTACGCCCCCCACAACACTCTCCACATCCCACCCGTACTCGTAAAGCCTCCTAAGCATCCTCGGGTTGCCGCCGGTCCAACGCCAGACGTCGTCAAACGGCGGCTTCGGCCCTGGCAGTTTCTCGTACAGTTGCTGGAAGCCCTCCCTCGGCATGTTCCACATGGGCCGCAACTCGGCCCAGAAATGCCGTCCAATCTCCACCCGCGTTACGCCCTCGCTTGTGGCGACGAGGACGACTATTTTTTCGTAGCTGTACACCGGGTGCTCGATCATGTTCAACAGCCCTTTCACGTAGGCGGCGGCTTTGTCCAGTCCTATTGCTTGGAAGACGTCGTCGGCGACTATGGCGATCTTCGTCTTGCGCGCCTTCAACACCTTCCGCACAAAGTCGAAGACAGCCCACGCCACGCGGCCCACAGCCTCCTCAGCCACAGCCCGCTCCACAAACTCCAGAAAGGCCTTCTTGACGTCGGGAGGCGAAACCTCAGCCTCAAAAACCCGATCAAGGGGGTGGAGGTAGAACACGTCGTATCCCAGCTCCCTAAGCATAGCCGCCGCCTGCCGCAGAAAGGCGGTCTTGCCGCAGCCCTCCGGGCCGAATATGACGACGGGGAACCCTGTGCTCCTCTCCGCCCACTCCACCACCTGCGCAAGAGCGCGGTCCCTATCCACGAACTCCGTCTTCACGCCTGGGACGGGCTCAAGCGTAATCCTCCTCACGCCTCAACAGACGTTCCTGTAAATAAGCTTGTACAACCAAAACAAACTCCAGAGCCACACAAAACCAGCCACTTCCACAGCGGACTAAACGACCCCGCCGTCTAGAGGCTCAAGGACTTTTTCACCTCCTCCAGCGCCTTCTCCAGCTCCTCGCCCCACTTGATGCGTTTTTTAAGCGCCTCCACGCGCTTGACGAGCTCCTGGAGAAGCTCCACCACGTCTGCGGCGGCGGACTCCTTCGTCGCGTATTTAGACAGCGCCATGTCTGGGTCAGGGCCGTGGTACTGGTAGTCGTGGAGATTAAGCGCCTTGTCCGTCCAGGCGGTGATGGCTTCATGACCAGCCTCCTTCAACAGACGGGACAGCTCCTTCATCCTAGTCGTCGGGACCCGAGGCACCGCCTTAGACTCCAGCCAACGTCTCTCTTCATCTGTCCTCACGATAGCCATCAATCTCTCCAGCTCAAGCCGCAACAGAGCGGCCAGAAGCGCCTTCCAAGCCTGGAAGGCCTTCCCCGCGGCGTTTCGCACAAGCCCCCCACGCAGAAACCTCAAGGCGAGGCGGGCCTCTACAAGTGCCTCCAAAAGCCTAGCCTCAACATAAGACACATCTGCGGGCCTGGGCAAAGGCCTATCCAACACCTCAACCACACACAACTCACCCATCCCATTTAAATGCCTTCACGCCCTCAGCAAGCCCACTCACCGCCGCCCACCTCCCCGCCCATTCGAGACGACAAGCGCCCTACCCGCCCGGCGAGCAGATAAAACCCCGCCAAGCTGCGCTCTGATAAGCGTCGGCGCGCTCAAGCCGCGACGGCCTCTTACTCCGCAGGAGTCAAGCGGCAAGAGAAGACGCCCTACACCTCCCTCAGCGCCCTCCTCACCGCCTCTCTGTGTATGGGGGTCTGCCAGGCAACGTTTTTCCCAATGCCGAGCTCTGGATCCCTCTCAGGCGGTGGGGCGTCTATCCAGAAGTAGGGGTCTCTGTCGTACATGTTGTATACGATTAAGTTCCTCGCCTCCAGCTCCCTTATCAGCTCCTCCGGCGCGCCGCCGGACCAAAGCACCTCAGGATCCTCCACCGCCGCCTCAAGCCACCTCCTCCACCGCCTAACGAACTCCGCCGTCAACCTCTTCCCCCGCAACACGTCCCCCACAACCCTCTCCACAGCCCACTCAGACCTGTACAGCTTTACCAGCATCTCAGGGTTCCCGCCAGTCCACCTCCAGACATCTTCAAAGGAAGGCTTAGCGCCCGGAATTCTGTCATACAGCTGTTGAAGACCCTCCCGCGGCATGTTCCACATGGGTCTTAAATGAGCCCACCTATGTCTGCCGATTTCTTCTCTGGAGACCCCCTCGCTGGTGGCAATTAAGACCACAATGCTTTCGTAATTGTACACAGGGTGCTCTATCATGTTCAGCAGTCCTTTTACGTAGGCGGCGGCTTTGTCTAGGCCGATGGCTTGGAAGACGTCGTCGGCGATGATGGCGATCTTCCTCCTCCGCTTCTTAAGGATCTCCCGCGTGAGGTCAAACACCGCCAGCGCCAGCCGGCCCCACCTCTCATCCTCCAACGTCTTCCTCACCAAATCTACAAAAAGAGACTTGACGTCGGCATCGTCCACCTCAGCCGCAAAAACCCGATCAAGGGGGTGAAGGTAGAAGACGTCGTATCCCAGCTCTCTCAGCATTACCATGGACTGCCTCAAAAAAGCAGTCTTCCCACAGCCCTCGGGGCCGAAGATGACGACGGGCCACCTTGTGCTCTTTTCAGCCCACTCCGCCACCTGCGCAAGGGCGCGGTCTCTATCCACAAATTCCGTCTTGACGCCGGGAGCAATTTCAAGCTTGATTCTCTTCACGTCTCGGTGGGTGTTCTTGTAATTAAGCTTTGTACGAGGCGTAACGCCTAGGTCTCAGAACCGCGCGTCGCATTATTCAACAACAGCGGTTCAAGCGGCACCGCCTGTCTAGAAGCTTAACGTGTTAAAGCCCTCCTCACCTCCTCCAGCGCTTTTTCTAGCTCGTCGCTCCACCTAACGCGGCTCCTCAGCGCCTCTACGCGCTTGACGAGCTCCTGCAGTAGCTCGACTACATCCGCGGCGGCGGACTCCCTCGTCGCGTATTTAGACAGCGCCATGTCTGGGTCAGGGCCGTGGTACTGGTAGTCGTGGAGGTCGAGGGCGAGAGCCGTCACAAAAGTAATACCCTCGTGGCCGACATCCCTCAGCAGACGAGCAAGCTCTTTCATCCTAGTCGTCGGGACCCGGGGGACGGCCTTAGACTCCAGCCACCTCCTCTCATCCTCCGAGCTGGCCAGAGCCTTCAGCTTCTCCAGCTCAAGCCGGAGGAGGGCGGCCAGAAGCGCCTTCCAGGCGTGGAAAGCCATCCCGGCGGCGTCGCGGGTGAAGCCCCTTTCTAGATATTCCAGCGCTAGGCGGGCCTCCGCCAAAGCCTCAAGAAGCCTAGCCTCCACATACGCCGCATCGCTCGGCCTAGGCAGAGGACGCTCCACAAGCTCAACAACCACGACAACGGCTGACTGCCTCTTTAAAAATTTAGAGGCGGTGCAGATGTGACACAGTTACAGCAACAGAGGCGGCTACGCCTCCCTCAGCGCCCTCATTACGGCTTCCCTATGTAGGGGGGTCTGCCAGGCCACGTTCCTCCCGATGCCGAGTTCTGGGTCTCTCTCCGGCGGCGGCTCGTCAACCCATAGGTATTCATACCTGCCCATGACCTCGGCCACCATGTTCATCTCCACTAATTTGTTCAGCAGACCCATCCTCTCCCTAACGAATAACGTATCGGGGTCGCCCACAGCCTCTTCAAGCCATGCCCTCTCCGTAGGCGTTAACGACCTTATGATGTACGCAACCCCCCTCTGCTCGA
>WYEI01000122.1 GCA_009903905.1 Pyrobaculum sp.
ACACAAGCCCAACCCCCCTAGCCACCTCCGCGTTCCTCACCGCGTGGTCATACAGCCTCACCACCCACCCCCTATCCCCAGGCCTCCCCCCAATAGACCAAGTAAGCAAAGCCACAAACACGATACCCCGCCCCCCCGCGGCCCTAAAACGACGCGTCACCTCCACAACCCCCCAACCGGTAAATTCATTAGCATGAGCATGATTATCAAAAACTGCCATGACCACCGCGAAAACCCATCACATATATACTTGATTTACTGGCGCTCTTTTTAAAAAGTATTACGCAGATACGCCTTGGCGGCCTGGAGGAGAGATATACATACTTTCATGAAAGTAGTCAAAAAATTCGAAACAGTAACGACAGTAATAAGATATATGGTGTTCGCACTACCGATAATTCTAGCACTTACGGGCATATTGCCAACAAACGACGCTGATGCAAGGTACGGAATATTCTAAACATATATAGATTCAATACAATATTTTTCCATCTTCTGTGTTTCATAGCGGGGTCCTATGTTAACTAATAATAAATAATCTGTATAATCTAAATAGCCGGAAGTAGCCACGATATATTCTGCCTGATCCTCCTCGCTTAAGTTTAGGAGTCCGCCGATTACGACGTATCTCGGTCTTAACTTGCCTGTAGCCAATAATTGCCAAACGACGAAGAAGTCATGAAATGTTTTTATAACAATTTCTTGCTCGTCTTTAAGTTTTAATCCCTTAAAAGCAGTCCAATAGCCAATTTTTATAAAAATCGACTCCTCCCTTATTTTCTCCAGAAACTGCATTAGGCTACTTGCTTTTTCTGAGTGGATACATATTGTGCTTTTCAAAGGCGCCGTGGTTCCAAGTTTTTCATCTTCGACTATTCTAACTTCTTTGCGTCCTCTAATCGGGGTTAAATACGCTATGCCGGTTCCTTCTACTATGTCGAATATGTAGCGGGGGCCGGGGGGTTTGAGTCTGGATTTTTCGAGTTGTATGTATCGTATGTAGTGGCCTAGGCTGTTTTTTCTGTACCAGACGTGTATTACGTGGTCTGCTATGTAGGCGACTGATGGCGTGTCTTCTTCCGCGATCATGATTATTGGCTTCTCCTTGGCTATTTGGTAGAGGATTGAGTGGGTGACTACGTCTATGGTCTGCTTGGTGGTCATGCCTGTGACGGAGTCTACCACGGCGGCGCCGTAGTTGGGTATGTGGTCGAGTATGTACTTGGCTATGTCTTGCCGGAAGGCCCGTGGGAAGTCGTAGAAGTCGAACTGGTTGGGGTCTGCGCCTACGCGCTTGGCGGCTTCGCGGAGCAGGTCGGGGCCCTCGGTTGTGGAGATCCAGAGGATCTTGTCGGCGACGCGGCTGGCGAGGCGGATGGCTATGGAGGTTTTGCCTGAGCCGGGGGGCCCGTAGATGAGGGTCATCCCGCGTCTGGCGACGTCGGCGATCTCAAGCACGGCCTCTCCGAGGGGGCGGCTTAAATATTCTTTGGTGTATTCAGGGAGGTGCAACGTCGTCAGCCCTCTCGAGCTGTCTTCACGCCTCGGCAGCGCCTGGCGTCATCACTGGCGTTTCTGCGCCGCCGCTTAAAAGCTTATCCCCGGGGGGTCTCGGCGGCTGTAAAGTAAGGTATATAAAGTGGTGCCGGTGGCGGTTTGTGGAGGCGGAGGAGCTGTTTCGGGCTTTCTACTACTCCCTGGGGCTTCCGCTGAGGTCGGTGATTGAGTATAAGATACGGAGGAGGGGCGGCTCCCCCTCGGAGGTTTTTGAGAAGCCGTGGCTTCTGCTCCACTACGTGGGGCTGGAGCTGGGTCAGCACAACGCGGAGCTCGTGGGCATGCTCTTCGTGGACTTCGCCAGGAGGCATAGGGTGGATCCTAAGGTGGCGGCTGAGGCGCTCCGCAACCCCGAGGGGTGGCGTAAATTTGCAGAATATGTAAGGGACTTATGAGGGAGTTTTTCCAGGGCTTTACCCTCGTCTATGGGCCTCCGGGCTCCGGCAAGACCTCCCTGGCTCTGTACGCGGCGGCTCAGATGGGGGAGAGGATTATGTACGTGGGGTTTTATGAGACCGGCGACAAGTTGCGGGATAAGATCAGGGGGCTCGGGCTGGACCCGTCGAGGTTCGTGGTGTTGGATTACCTGTCTGTCTCCGACGTGGATGTCTTGTTGTCGAGCGTGGTGGATGAGTATCTGAAGGCGGCGCCTGACGTGGTTGTTCTAGACGGCATAAACGCCCTCCCGCAGTCTAGGGAGGCTGCGTCTGCCATCTACCGCGTGTTTCAGACCCCCACCATCGCCATTGGGGAGGAGCAGATCGGGGGGTCCCACTTCGCCTACGTGGCGGACTCCCTCCTGGAGGTGAGCCAGATTCTCCACCGGGGGGCCCGCTACAGGAGGGTCAGGGTTGTGAAGACCAGGCTGGGGCCCAGCCCCGGGGCCGAATTCTACTTCACCATATCTAAACGCGGCGTCCACATCATCAAGAGGTGGTCTCAGAGCCGCCTAGGTGAGAGGGCCGTGGCGGCGCCTTCGGGGAGGCGGATCGTCTTCGCGGAGGAGGTGAGGAATTCTCTTATGCGTATTGCGCCGGGGTATACCAGGCCTGGCGTCTTGGCTGGGAGCAGGGTAGGGGCGTTTATCTGCGAACACCCGGCGTGTCTCCGAATAAGCGCGGCGTATCTATGTGACTACTTGGACAACGTGAAGGTGGGCGTGGTCTCCACGTACCGCTCCATCGGGGCTGTGGCGGCGCAGATGGGTTGCGGCGTGGAGGAGGTGGTGGTGCCCGCCTCTGCGCTTGGCGAGGATTTGCCGCTTGAGGAGGCGCTGGGGCGGGTGGGCGATGTGCCGGTTGTGTTCCTATATGGGCTTGAGGAGGTGTTGCACATGTACGGCGTGGAGAGGGTGGCGTATGTGCTGGACTTCGTACACAGCGTTTTGCCGGAGTCCGCCGTGGTGGCCACGTTTAGGGGCGTGGAGCCCGTGCCCGAGTTGCTTAATATATTCAACACGGTGTGGCGGTACTTCCCCGACCGCGCCGTGGTGGTGAAGTCGGCGCTGGGGTGGCCCGTCCACGAGCTCAAGATAAGGGAGGAGGAGGGTAGGGTTGTTTTTACCCTTTAGGGGTAGGTTAATAAATAACTGTAGTTTCGTGTTTGTGACCGGTAAGGACCCCAAGGCCACTATTTTGGAGATTTTGCGCAGGGAGGGCCCCGTCCCGGTGTATAGGCTGGCCAAGGCCTTGGGCCTCTCCTATGGGGCCATCCAGTGGTACATATTTAGCCTGGAGAGGGAGGGGCTTGTCCATACTATTATGATCGGGAAGAGGCGGTACGTGGCCTTGAAGACCTCCGACTGGTTTGCCAACGTTAAGGTAGCCGACGTGATGGAGGAGTTTCTCCTCACCCTCTCCACCTTCGGCGTTAAGCCCGACATGACCCTCCGCGAGGCTATTGAGGTGCTGGAGAAGAAGGCGCCTCACATCGCCGAGCTCCTCCGCAAGCTTGTGGAGAAGACGTGAGGATCCTCCTGGCGGTTCTGGGGGTCGTCCTCATAGCGCTGGGGGTTGTCTCTCTTGTCCAGCCGGGCTACGCGCCGGGGAGGGCGCCGCCTTTTGGGCAGGGGTTCTCCGCGGCGCCGTCTACCCCCGTCGTCAGCGTCTCCGGGGGGCTCTACTTCAAGACTCTCCTGAAGGCGAGGGGGACCGGAGGGGTTATGTACCTCCGCTGCTACGTGTTTGACAGATACGAAGGAGGGGCGTGGGTCTACACCGGAGGGGGCGGAGGGGCGGCCTTCGGCGACGGCTTGGTGACCGTGGGCGGAGGCCTCTTTGTAAAGGGCGGCGAGCTCAACCTGACTGGCGCGTTGATGGGGGGTTGCGTCCCCGTGGCGTCTCCCTCTGTGGACGGCTTCATGCTCGGCGCCGTGCGGGTTGTGGCGCCCGGCGTGGCCCTCTCCGCGGATCTAGAGGGCCTCTTCGTCCAGGCCCTCCGCGGGTCGCCTGGGTACGTGGCGGCGTATGTGGCTCGGGGAGGCTCCGCGGCGCCGGATGAGAAGTATCTCCAGGTCCCGCCTCAGCTCGGCGGGAGGCTTAAGGTGCTCGCGGCGAGCCTCACGGCCGGTTGCGCCGACGCCTCGTGTAAGGCCGGGAGGATTAAGCAGTTTCTTCTGGCGAACTACAGTTACGACGGCACGTTGGACGCGCCGTGGCCCCAGATCCCCCCCGGCGCGGATCCTGTCCTCTGGTTTCTTGAGGAGGGGAGGAGGGGGGTTTGTATACACTTCGCCTCGGCTTTTGTGTTGCTTGCCAGGGCCTCCGGCGTCCCCGCGAGGCTTGTGGTGGGCTACCTATCAGACG
>WYEI01000297.1 GCA_009903905.1 Pyrobaculum sp.
ACGTCTGTGTAGACGCCGTCGACGCCCGCCGCCTCGTTTATGGAGTCTGTGAAGTAGATGCGCGCCCCCGTCTTCGCCAAGTCCTCCGACAGCTCGTCGATAAGCTTCATGCTCCACAGTTGCTTCGGGCCCACTAGCCTAACCTCCCAGCCCAGCTTAGCGCCTATTATGGCTAGGCTCGTGGCTACGTTGTTAGCCACATCGCCTACAAACGCCACCTTGACGCTGTGTAGCCTGCCCGACCTCTCCCAGAGGGTAAGCGCGTCTGCCAAGGCCTGGAGCGGGTGGTGTCTGTCTGAAAGGGCGTTTATCACAGGAATTGAGCTGTGCCTCGCCATCTCCTCAAGCGTCTCGTGCTTATACACCCTGGCGGCCACCGCGGCGGCGTATCGCGAGATCACCCTCATCGTGTCCGCCACGGTTTCTCCCCTCCCCATTTGGAGCTCGTTCGGCGACGTCGTCATGGGCTGCATCCCCAGCTGCGCCGCGGCCGCCGAAAGCGACAGCCTCGTCCTCGTGCTGGGCTTCTCAAAATACAGGACCACTATCCGCCCGGGAAACAGCGGGGTGTAGACCTCGCCGGCTAGGTACCGCGTCTTGAAGTCCCTAGACATGCGCAGGAGGTATTCAACCTCATGCGGCTTGTACTCCATAAGCGTTAGTAGATGACGCATAGAAAAGCCACACCCTCTGCTTTAAATACGTTGATTTACAGAGGCGACCGACCCGCTATATAGAATGCCGGTGGTTCACTGGAAGCTCCTTGAGCACTAGGCTTGTCAACGTGGATGCAACCCCTTTCACCTCGCGTATGCCCTCAATCGCTTGGTTCAGCTCCTCTGTGTTTTCCGCGACAACCTTCACGACGATGTCGTATTCGCCGGTTATCTCAGACACAGACACCACGTTTCTCAAAGCCGCCAGCCGCCTAGCCACTGAGGTTGTGTAGACGTTGTTGGCGACCTTGAGCCATACATAAGCCTCTATGTGTTTATTCACCTTGGCCCTGTAGGGCGTGTTTGTGACCTTCTCAAGTATCTCCAGGAGGTCCTCGTCTCTGAGGCGCCGCGCGTTGCTCCGCTTTACCTCCTCCACCACCTTATCCACCACCTCGGGAGGCACCGAGATCCCCATGCGCTCCAGCCTGTATTGCACAGCCTTCCTCCCGCTGTATTTATCCAGGGAAAAGTCGCGACCTCTCCCCACCACCTCAGGCGGTATAGGTTCGTAGGTCTCGGGGTTCGCCAACACGCCGGCTTGGTGGACGCCCGCCTTGTGGGTAAACACGTTCTCCCCGACCACGGGGAAGTTCGGCATGACCGTTATGCCGCTTGCCGCTTCCACCACGGCGGTTATCTCTGGCAGCTTCTCCAGCTTTACGAGCTTCACGCCTTTGTGGTAGTAATACGCGGCGGCGAAGGCCTGGAGCGGCGTTATCCCAGCCCTCTCGCCCAGCCCATTGACCGTGGTGTGGACCACGTCGGCCCCGCCCTCCACCGCGGCGAGGCTGTTGGCCACCGCCATGCCGAAGTCGTTATGGGCGTGTATGTCAAGGCCGACGCCTGGCACAGCCGCCTTGACCTTGGCGAAGACCTCCCTAGCTCTATCTGGCGTGAAGACGCCCACTGTGTCCGCTATGCTGACTCTGTCGGCCCCCGCCTCATACGCCGTCTTCACGACTTGGATCAGGTAGTCGAGATCTGCGCGGGACGTGTCTTCCGCCGTGAACCTTACGGCGACGTCGTGGGACTTCACCATGGACACCATCTCGGCGATGATCTGGAGGGCCTCCCCCCTCGTCTTTCTATGTTTGTACTTGAGGTGTATGTCGCTGACGCCGTAGAACACAGCGACGCGGTCGGGCTCCAGCGAGGCTGCGTTTTCGAGATCCTGCCTCACCGCGCGGCTGTGGACCACAATGTGGCTCGTGATTTCGCCGTTGTGCTTAAGCTGGATGATCCTCTTAATGGCGGATTTTATGTCGGGGGCCACGCTGGGGTCGCCCACTTCTATCATCCCCACGCCGATGTCTGAAAGCGCCTTGGCGATCCTCACACGCCACTCCTCGGAGAACACCACGCCAGGGGTCTGCTCGCCTTCGCGGAGCGTCGAGTCGAGGATTATTGGGCGGTTTTCCCCGAACGCATAAGGGGGATGAAGAGACCTATTTATAAAGCTTACCACCTATATAGCATACATGCAAAAATCTTATTTCTCAAACACGAAAGACCTCCGTGGCTGTTTACTGGTGCACCGACCTCAACCTGCCGGTGCTTAACCCCAGGAAAGTCGCCGATAAGTGTAGCAACTTCGTCGAGGTGAGGCTCACGCAGCCGGCCGACCCCCGTCCCGCCTTCCCCGCAGACGTGGAGATCACGAGACAAACTGTCTTAAACGAGCTCGGCAACGCCGAGCTTGCGGAGGAGCTGATCCCTCTAGACGAGGTGGTTTTGCTGAATAAGATCCCCGGCTACGCGGACCAGGCAGACGAGGTTGTGGTGAGGGGCAAGACGGTGGGGCATCGGTTCTACGACGTCCTCGAGAGACGCTGGAGGTTCAGGCCGCTGTATGAAGGCGTGGCTACCATGCTGGCGGAGAGGCTGGGCTACTGGGCCGTGGTGGACATGGCGGAGCTTCCCGAGGGATACGACATACATCCAGACCGGGTAGTGGAGGGCAGTCTGCCCGAGGAGAAGTTTAGACACGTGGCCATATCTACAAGAGACGGCAGGCTCCACGGCGTTGCGAAGCTGTTTAGAGGAGGCCGACTCCACGTGGTGAAGTCGTGGAGAGCCAAGACGCCGTTGCCCCCGGGGCGCCCCTCAACCCTTAGGGAGGCCGCAGAGCTCAACAGAGAGCACATAGAGGAGCTGGCGGAGAAGGCGATAAGCTTCATAAGGGAGGTGGCTGAGAAGTACAAGAAGCCCCTCGTCGTGTCTTACTCAGGGGGGAAGGACAGCCTCGTGGCGCTTGACCTCGCGGCTAGAAGCGGCCTTAAGTTCCACATCTACTTCAACGACACGGGTCTGGAGCCGCCCGAGACCTACGAGAACCTCAAGGCTGTTCGGGAGAGGTACGGGGCGGAGGTGATAGTAGGCGCCGCCGGCGACCGCTTCTGGCGCGCCATGAAGCTCTTCGGCCCGCCTGCGAGGGACTACCGATGGTGTTGCAAGGTGATTAAGCTGGGCCCCACCACGGAGGCGCTCAAGGCTAAGTTCCCCCAGGGCTACATAAGCGTGGTGGGGCAGAGGGGAGCCGAGTCCTTCCTCAGGGCTAAGTTGCCCAAGATCTCGCAGAGCAAGTGGGTGGCCGGCTCTGTCGTCGCGGCCCCGCTCCAGGAATGGACCGCGCTGGAAGTGTGGCTGTATATATTCCTACACAAGCTCCCATACAACCCGGCCTACGAGAGGGGTTTCGACAGACTCGGCTGCGTCGTGTGCCCGGCGAATGAGCTGGCTGAGCTCGACAACGTAAAAAGGAGCTACCCAGACATATACGAGAAAATGGAGGCGGCGTTGGGGGAACGCTTCGCAGAGAAAGAAGTGGAGATGGGGCTCTGGCGGTGGCGGGGGAAGATACCGGGCGACATGGCGAGGTGGGTGAAAAGAGAGAAGGGGGCCGAGCTCCCCGTCAGGCTCAGAGTTGATGGAGGCGAGGTGAGGGTCGAGATGGACGCGGAGCCCGACCCCGCAACCCTGAGACATCTGTTGAAGATGTTAGGCGCCGTAGAGGGCGAATACGAGGTCAGAGGCAAGAGGGGCGTCGTGAAGCTTGAGCGGAGGGGGAGCGGCTGGGCTATCTCCGCCGGAGACGGCAAGACGGCGCTGGACGCCGCCGGTCTGCTGGTGCGCTCTGCCATATGCGGCGACTGCGACCTCTGCGTTCACTGGTGCCCCACCGGCGCGTTGAAGAGGACAGGCCCAGGCAGGAGGTTTGAGGTAGACGAGAAGAAGTGCATAGGCTGTCTTCTCTGTAGCGCGGCGTGCCCCGCCGCCCAGTACCTAGTCTACAGAAATGAAGGCTAAGCTGACGGTTTACATCCCGCCGCATCTACCTCCCGTAGACATCCCGGAATTCGATGTGACCTGGAGGACCGCGGTCCTGGACTTGTCGAAGTTTTTAGACAGGTCGCGAGGGCAGTGCCGGGCCGACGTGGCGGTTGAGGCGCTTGCCGCAAGCGTCTCCACGCCGACGGTGTACGTGCTCGACTGCGACGGCTACTACCCAGGCTTCAACTTCCTCTTCGGCCTGGCGCAACCGGCCTTAAGGACAGCCGTGGTGTTTACGGCAAGGCTCCGCGGCCCCCTATTCGCGGAGAGGCTGGCTAAAGAGATCACGCACGAAGCTGGGCAT
>WYEI01000002.1 GCA_009903905.1 Pyrobaculum sp.
AGTAAACAAATTCGTGAAATAGTCAGATAGGATGCCGCCTGTCACAAATCCGCCGGGTTCTAATCATCATTTATAAACTAAGGGATTGGTGGCATTTAAGTTCTATTAGCCCCAGCGCGTCTGCATCATCATATGTTAAGGAGCCACCTCTTTATGGCGTCCGCTAGCTCGGCGTAGCGAGCAAAGCCTTCTAGGTGCTCCCTGCTACACACTATTATTATAGCGCCGTTCTTCATGCGGTACACCCTCGGCTTCACGCCCGTCAGCGCCTCTATCACGGCGGCGAGCCTCTTGGCGTCTGCCTCTCTGCCGCCAGGGGCGCCGGCCCTCGCCCGGCGAACCACCTGACTGCGTTGCCAGCTCCATACCTGCCGTAGGTAATCATGTAGTTGCGCCTTGCGCTGTCCACCTCAGCCGTTATCCTAATCCTCAGCAACTTTCTGCCGCCTCTGTCCTCCTCAACGGCTCCTCCGCCTATGACCTTCACCTTGTGTTTCTTGCCGTCCACTTCGACCTCCTTTGCAAAGCCCTTTAACGTCAGGGAGTCCCTCAATTCGCCCTCATCTATGACCTCTCTGGCTTTTTCGGAGACCTCTTTACCAGCCTTCTCTGCCTTCTGGAGTATGTAGTTCACGAACTCCGCCGCCCAGCTTCCGCTGTTTTTCGGAGCCGTTTTTGGAGAGCCAGGCAGCATGGACCAAACCCTCCCTACGGATATACAGGTAACCCGCATCCCCGCCCTCCGGCATCTTCACCGTGAAATGGACGCCCCTCTTAAGGCCCATCTTCTCAAGCCGCTGTGCCTCCCGCTGTATGTCGTTGGGGTTGGTGGATTGGTATTTGACCTCAAGCGCGCCGCTACTAGACAGCCTCACAAGGTACTTCGGCCATCCCTCCTTCAATACGCGGCCCTCCTCCAGCTTCTCCAGCCAGCCCTCAGCCTTCTTCTCATCTATCCAGCCGTTCTCCATAGCCCTCCTAACGATCTCGGCGAGGGCTTGTCTGAGTTTTTCATGTCCAGCCGCAAGCATGTCGGTGGCGGCTTTGACGTACCACACGTCTCCGCCTTCCCTCTTCTTCACCTCTGCGCCAACGCCCGCATGCCTTAGTAGGCGGACCGCAAGCTCGACGCGGCTCCGGTCCGTCGATTGGAATTCGAGCTCGATCTTATCGCTCAGATATACGTTGTATTTGACGTCGATGCCAGCCTCCGAGAGGGTCAAGTCAGCGGCGGCGCCGCCCCTGGTCAGCCTTATGTTGATGGGCCGCACCTCCACCTGGGCCTCCTTCACAAACTCGTTGAACTTTTCGCTTAAATACTCTCCGCCGGCAGAGGGCGCTGTCACGGCAAGGAGACGTCTAAGTCCCACCGCGTTCTCGCCGCTTGCGGCTATGCTATAATACCTATCCTTCACGTACGTCCGTATGTCGAACTTCAGCTCGTCGGGCAGGAGCTGGTTAAGCAGATGCAACGCGGCTAGGCGCAGAAGCGCGGCGCCTCCGCCAAGCTCCCCACCGACGGCCAGCACGACCATATCCAACCCCACCGTGCCGTCTCCCGCCACCGCAGTTGCATACATCTCGCCGAAGAGGAGCTTGGCTCTCTCTGTTGAACTCGCCCTTCAGCGCCTTGTCCAGCATAATTAATTCCAGGGCTGGGGCAACGAGTATGCGGGGTGGATGGGAGGTGTGGGAGGGCTGTGCACTGCCTCATGATGAGGCTTGTGGAGAAAGGACTTGCAAAGAGACACAAGAAGGGCACCTACCTAATCGAGAGGAGGGCGGTGGAGGAGGTCTTAACAGCTTTGAAGGAGTGGATATGACGACAGCCAGAGGGATTAGGGTTGCCGCCTCTGTTTTTGAACTGCCGCAGAAGCTGGGTGTCCTTCAGTATGTGGAGTATGAGCCGCCGCCGAGGGAGTGGTGTACGGAGGACGGATGCCTATACGAGGGGGTGCTGACCGCGGAGGGTTGTAGGAAGGGCATATGCGTGCGGTATAGGGTGTGGGTTCACTCAAAAGATAGGAGGACATGGGGGCGAAGGAGAAATGGAGAAGGAGGGATGGGGAGGCGGGCGGATGCATCAAGCAACAGGTGGCTGACGCGTTGTGGGAGTTGAGTGGGCGGTTTGAGGTGGGTCTGTGGTATGAGTATGTGAGGGTGGGTGTGGGGGTTAATCAATACGACGTCTTCTGCGGCGTTGTCGTGAATGGGGTGAGGCTGGATCAGCCGTATTGCCGCTCTGCGGAGGAGTGTGTTGAGGAGATGCTAAGAGATTATGGGAGGGAGGTGGAGAGGCTTAGGGAACCGCCTGAGCCGGTTTTAGTCGTTAGGAGCGACCCGGTGGAGGAGTTGTTGAGGGAGTGGCCTGAGTTAGGCTCCTTCGGCGTTGATTGGGTTAGGAAGTGGCTGGATCTTAGGGATAGGCTAATCGAAATCGCCAAAGTATTGCGTAGATACCCGTGGATGGTGGAGGTGGTGAGGCAGAGGCCGGTGGGCATTCTCCACCCCTACATGGTGGAGGCGTATGTTACAAGGGATGGATCGGAGGCTTGCCTATCTCTAAACCCGCCCAAGGCCTTCTGCGCCCAAAACGGAGCAGTGAAGGAGACAAAGCTGGAGCTGGAGTTTAAGCGATACGAGGTATACGAGGAGAAGATTAGAGAGGTATGCAGACCGAAGGGCTTGCTGGCCTACGCCGCGGCGGCGAGAGAATACGTGAGGATACTCTAGGCGACCAGACGAAGCACCCTAGCCTTCATCATTATATGATCAGGTCCTTGGAGCATTTAAGCTCTATTACCCCCAGCGCATCAGAGTAGGTGTCGCCGCATGCGATGATTATCGTGGCGTTGTGGCCGACGTGAGTCTTCAGCGTCTCGGCCAGCTGGGGGCTGTATTTTTCAAGGGGTTCTTCCAGAGGGGGGAGCAGAAACGTGTCTCCTCTGCGTTCAACTATCAAGGCGCCACATGCGCCGAGTCTGACTAAGCTGTCGCGCGTAGCCACCACGTCTCGTACAGACTCCCCCACTACATGGGCGACGCATCTCTTGCCGCACAGTAGCTTCCTCGCCTCCTCTACCGTAAATATGTCCGCAATTCCGCAGAGGCCCAGAGCCTCTTTTAGGAATATCTGCCCTGTGTCGGTTATCTTCACGCCTCCTTTCAGCACCGCGACGTGGCCTAGATCTTTGCCGCCCTCCAGCAGGGTCCTCACTACGCCTTCGCCGATTTTTAATTCCTCGGCTAAGTTCTTCCTCCCCCGTGGGGTGTTGGAGTTGTGGAGAATTGCCAGCAACTGTAAATACGCCACCTCCCTGGTTTTCATTAAGTATGTGGTTTGTCTGGCTTATAAAGTTTTTAAATGGGATACTATGGGGCGTATATGGCCGCCGTGAGGATAGAAGAGGTTAAACCTCAGGTTGAGCGTTTTGCCGCCCACAGCCATATAAAGGGACTCGGCGTGAGAGAGGGAAAGGTGGAATTCGCGGCTGATGGGTTTGTGGGTCAGGTAGAGGCGAGGGAGGCGGCTTATATAGTTGTTAAGATGATTAGAGAGGGTAAATTCGCCGGTAAAGGCGTCCTAATCGTAGGCCCCCCGGGCACCGGCAAGACGGCCCTTGCGCTTGGCATCGCAAGGGAGCTAGGCCCGGAGACCCCCTTTGTGGCGCTGTCTGGCGGGGAGGTGTATTCGCTTGAAGTCAAGAAGTCGGAGTTTCTGATGAGGGCCCTGAGGAGGGCTATAGGCATTAAGGTACGTGAGTGGAGGAAGGTCTACGAAGGCGAGGTGAGGGGGCTGGAGCTTAGGTACGGCAGACACCCGTACAACCCCTATCTACAGAGGGTGCTGGGGGCTACTGTTAGACTGCGGACAAGAGACGAGGAGAAGACGCTACGCGTGCCTGCGGAGATCGCTCAGCAGTTTATTGAGCTCGGCGTTGAGGAGGGTGATGTAATAATGATCGATGAAGAAACCGGCGTCGTCTCGGTGCTGGGGAGAGGCGAGGGAGGCGAGCAATACGATGTAGCTGTGAGGAAGAGGGCCGAGTTGCCTAAGGGGCCTGTCTACAAAGAGAAGGAGATTACGCGATTCTTCACGCTTCACGATGTAGATGTGTCGCTGGCTAGGCAGAGGGGGCTCATATCGGCTATGATATTTGGCTTTGCCGAGGAGGTCAGGGAAATACCGGATGAAATAAGGAGGCAAACCGACGAGATAGTGAAGAAGACCGTAGAGGAGGGCAAGGCCGAGCTTGTGCCGGGGGTGTTGTTCATAGACGACACACATCTGTTGGACGTCGAGACGTTTTCCTTCCTAATGAGGGCTATGGAGACTGAATTCGCACCTA
>WYEI01000095.1 GCA_009903905.1 Pyrobaculum sp.
GATCTTCGCCACTCTTCTCGCCCCGGACGGGGGGCGGGCCGAGGTGGGGGGTTTCGACGTCGTCAGGGAGGCGGAGGAGGTGAGGCGTATGGTGGGTCTAATGCTGTATCCCGACAAGGGCTTCTTCGGCAGGCTTTCGGGGCTGGAGAACTTGGTGTACTACGGCATGTTGTATGGGCTGAGCCGCCGCGAGGCCCGTCGGCGTGCGGAGGAGTTGCTCGAGCTGGTGGGGCTGTGGGAGGCGAGGCATAGGCCTTTTGAGGAGTACAGCACGGGGATGAAGGCGAGGCTGGGGCTAGCCAAGGCGCTTGTGAACAACCCGGAGTTTCTGCTTCTTGACGAGCCGTCGGTGGGCATAGACCCCGTGGGGGCGCGGAGGGTGAGGGAGTTGATAAAGGGGTTAAAGAGGGAGGGGAGGACCATCCTCTTCACCTCCCACAACTTGTACGAGGTGGAGGAGCTTTCCGACGACGTGGCGCTGATTGTGGGGGGCCAGATAACAGCAAGGGGGCCGCCGGATGTCCTTAAACAGAGGCTGGGCTTCCAGCCGGCGGCTGTCGTGAGGGCCGCCTGTGGCGGCGAGGAGAAGACGCTGTCTAGAAGCGGCGATGGGAGGGTGCTTGCCTTGCTTGTGAGGGAGGCTGTTGAGTCTGGTTGCGAGGTGTTGGAGGCCTACGTCAGGCAGCCGCCGCTGGAGGAGGTCGTGGTCAAGACCCTAGGGGGTGCATGAGGGCTGGTCTCTACCTCGCCTTGAGGCTCAACTTGCGGCAGTACGGCGTGCTCCTCTCCGTATCTATGCTCGTGCCCTTCTTCGCGGCGCTTTTTTACCTCGGGGGCTGGGCGGCGACCGGCGGCAGGGCCGACCTCGACAAGTTCCTCTACCAGCTCGTGGGCATGGTGTTGCTTGTGGTGGCGCAGTCCGCGTCGTCTAACATACTGTGGAATATGTACATGTTGACGTCCGGCGGCCAGCTGGAGTACCTCGCGGCGTCGCCCTCCAGGCCTCTTGCCGTTCTTCTGGCGTTTTACCTAGTTGAGCTAGTCGTCGTGGGTCTCGGCGCCGCGGTGATCGCGGCGTTTATCATCGCAACCCTGAAGGGGCCTCTCTTTGCCTTGGCGATGTTGCTTGCCGTGGCGGTTGCCGCTGTGACTTCTCTGCCCGTCGTGGGGCTCACGTTGGCGCTGGCCTACTTCCTGCCGTCTATCCGGAACCCGACGCCTCTCTCCACGATACTCGGCGTCGCTGTGGTGTTTTTCGGCGGCGTGTTGTATCCAGTGACCGTCTTCCCGGAGGTCCTCCAAGTGCTTTCCCTCCTCCTCCCCTTCGCCGTGTGGGCAGAGTTCGCCAGATCTGTGGCGCTGGGCCTTCAAGCCCCGCTTCGGCAGTTCGGCTTATTGATGGGCTACTTCGCATACTTCGCCCTGGGGCTCGCCGTGTGGGGTCTCCTTATGAGGAGGCTCAGGAGGTATGGGCTTTACCATGCCTGGTGACCTGCTCCGCGAGCTCTGGCTCATTACGCGGCTTAATTTCAGGCCGCTGTCGTTCTTCATGGCGAGCATGCTGTCTACAGCCATGTGGCTCGTGGTTGTGGTACTCGCCATTGCGTGGTACGGCGGCGACATATCGCAGACCGCCCGCCACCTGTTCTGGGGCATGGTGGTTTTCCTAATCTTCTCGGAGCAGGTCTGGGGGGCCGCCGTGTTTAACACGCTTGCTAGAACCGGCGTTGCGGACTACGTCGCCGCCTCGCCCGTGAAGTTGCATACGTACCTCTTCGCGGTCTCCCTCGCGTATTCCGCCGTAGCCGCGCCGGGGGTCTTGATTCTGTTGGGGATTTACTATCTGTTGCTCGGCGAATTTCCGCCTTTGGCGCAACCCGTCAACTTCGCCGCGGCGTTTGTGATCTTTGTAACTGCCGCGGCTTTGTTGGTGTCGCTGTTTACCTTCCTCTTCATAAGGCTGAGGAACCCCAACTTCGTTGCCAACGTTCTGCAGTGGGCGGTTCCGCTGTCTGGAGGGATGATACCGCCGACAGCCATGCCGCCTGAAGCCGCCCAGTTCTTCCTCCTATCGCCTTTCCACTACGTCATAGCGCCGGTGGTTTACTCCGCAACCGGCGTATGGCTTGCCGATCCGCCCACTACACTGGCTCTTGGGGCTGTTGTGGCAGTTGTGTTTTATGTACTGGCGCTCTACGCGGCTAAGTCAGCCATGTGGAGGTACAGAGCGACGGGCAAATGGGGCGTTGAGTAGCTAAACGCCGCGGCCGCCCGCCCAAACGACGGCGTCTGTTTCGGGGTCCCAGACGACGGTGAAGCCGTCTATACGCATCCTCAGCCTACCCCGCCTCACGGCAATAAAGTACCCCCTGACCCTCCCAGTCTCCACATCTATGAGTAGCCGGTTGCCCGCCACCTCCACCCGGAGCGCCTCGGCGAGTTTCGACCTGCGGAACTGCTCAGCAACCTGGGAGAAGTCTGTTGCCATCAGATCGCCGGGATCCGCTTCACCATGGGGCTTCTCACCTTCATTATGATCTTGAAGTTGCAGTAGGGGCATCTAATGCCGGGTAGGATCTCCATCTCAGGCTTGGAGAACACCCTGCCGCACCTCATGCATATGTACAACTTCCGTTCCTCTGTCACGGCGCATACACCTCACCTATTTATAAAGTTTGCCAGCTGTTGCAACCTAGCGATGCCCCCTATCTCCTCGATATATGCCGCCACCGCGGGAGGCACCATCTCCCTCCACCGCGCACCTCCCTGAGCCATGGCCTGCCTCACGGCTGTGGCTGAGTAGTCGCCGAAGACCGGGTGGCCTCTGACCTCTACGCCCCAATACGCCAAGGCGGCGGCCACCCAGGGGTTGTTGGAATACACGACGTGATGCGTCGGGCACCAATGCCTTAGATACGCGCCCCAGAGGCTTGTGGGGCCGTTGGTGTCGGGCACCGCGCAGTAGAGGATGCGGCAGTTCCCGCCGAAGTGGCGTCTAAACATCTCAAGACGCTCCCCCGGAGTGAAGGGGTTGTCGAAGGTAAGCGCCTTGTCGGCGGAGCCTATCGCCACCACCACCTCGTCGTAGTGGGTGAGCAACCACTCCACGAGCTTCACGTGGCCCCAATGCACCGGCTGAAAACGGCCGATCAGCAACGCCCTCACGGCCTTAGCCGTGTAAGAGATTTTAAAATGTGCGTCTTAATAATCGTGATGTGGTAGCTCGCGGCTGAGGATGACGAGAGGCGTACTGGCTGACTACCTCTTCAAATACGCCGCCATATGCATGATAGTCCTCACAACCTTCGTGGCGGCCACGTCAGACACGTCGTTGGGGGGAGAGTACTCCATGATGTCGACGGCGACGGGCTTCAGCGTGAGCATCAAGTCGGCGAGTAGGTACTCGAGCTTGCGAAAGGGGAGGCCTCCGGCTTCTGGCGTCCCGACGCCCGGCGCCTCGGAGGGGTCCAGCACATCTATGTCGAGGCTGAGGTAGACCCTCCCCGAGGCGGTGGACACGGCGTCTGAAATCACGTCTCTGCCGAAGTCGCTACCCTCGACCACGAAGAAATCGGCGTCTTCGGCGTATTTGTGCTCCTCGTCGTCGTATGCCCTCACGCCTATGTAGATGGCGTAGAAGCCAAGCTTCTCGTGGGCCCTCCTGGCGAAGGTGGCGTGGGAGAGCCTCTGGCCCGGCGGCCACTCGTCGCGGAGGTCGAAGTGGGCGTCTATATGCACGTAGGTGTCCGGCCTAACCACGTTGAGGGCGGCCAGCGTGGCCGTGTGTTCGCCCCCCACCATGATAAACGGGGGGTCCACCCTCTGTATGAACCTCTCAATTCTTGCCACGTTTTCCGCGGGAGCCCCCTGGAGGAGCTCCACGTCGCCTAGGTCGCATAGGGGCTCCGTCACGTTGCCGAACAAGGTGGTGTATTCAAGGTAGGGGAGTATCGCGCGGATCTTCTGAGGGGCGAAGCGGGTGCCCGGCCTGAAGCTCAACGTGTCCTCCATAGGCGCCCCGAAGAGCTTGACGTCGTCTTGTCTGCAGGCGGTCTTAAGCATGGCGGCTTTTGATTGGGCGTTTATACTCCTTTCGTCTTGGCACGAACTTTATGTCCACGTGGACGATGAGGGGGTGTAGTTTCGATATTGTCTTTATCGCCTTCGTCCTGAGGACGTGGAGGCGTCCCACCGTCATGTCGGGGCTCACCGCCACGAGGCTGTAGACCACCAGGAAGCTCCCGGCGCGTCGGATCTTTACGTCTATCGGCCTGCCGAGCTCCGCCGCGGCTTCTCTTATCTTATCCTCTAGGGCGGGGTCTTTGTAGAGGGCTCC
>WYEI01000229.1 GCA_009903905.1 Pyrobaculum sp.
GAGCGATTGGGCTACTGGGGCGTGGTGGAGGTCTTCCACGGCGACGGCAGAAGAGGGCTGGAGCGTCACGCGCCCTTTGACGCCGCTATCGTCACCGCGGCCGCCAGCGGGATCCCGCGCACCCTTGTTGACCAGTTGAGAGATGGCGGGGTCTTGGTGATCCCGGTAGAGGAGGGCGCCGGGCAGGTCCTTTACCGGGTGGTGAAAAGAGGGGAGAAAATAGAGAAGCGAGCTATTACATACGTCTTGTTTGTGCCGTTGCGGGAGGGCTAGGGCTCGACTCTGTAGCGGTCCCGGGGATACAGCGTGGCGTGTCTCACGTTGTCTAGGTTCAGCAAGGCGGTTACCAAGCGGTTGAAGCCCAGGCCGAAGCCCGCGTGTGGCGGCATGCCGTAGTCAAAAACCGCCAAGTGGCTCTCGAAGAGCCTGGGGTCCAGCCCTCTTCTCCTCATCTCCTCCTCTAGCTCGTCGCGTTTATGTATCCTCGTGGCCCCCGAGGCGATCTCTATGCCGTTGATTATGAGGTCGTACGACTCGCTTTTGTCCCCGCCTCTGCGTTTGGTGTAAAACGGCCTAAGCGATGCTGGGAAGTTAACTATGAAGTAGATGGGGCCGTAGAACTTCATCAATGCCTTCTGCATCTCCACTGTCAAGTCGTCGCCCCACTTGACGTCGTAGCCCAATTGTCTCAGCCTGTCCACCGCATCGTCGTAGTCGACCCTAGGAACTCCCTGTACCTCCGTGGCCACAGGCCTTATGCCAACCTCAGCAAGCCTCTTCTCCTCCTCCGCAACAGCCGCGACCACGCGCCTCACAATTTTTTCCAAGAGGTCCACTATGTCGTTGTAGTTCATAAACGCGGCCTCGGCGTCCACCGATATGAACTCGTTTAGGTGAAAGTCCGTGTTGTGCTTCTCAGCCCTATACGCGGGGCCTATCTCAAACACCCTCTCTAGAGACGCAGTCAGTTGCTCCTTATACAGCTGGGGGCTTTGGGAAAGGTACGCAACCCTCTCAAAGTAAAGTACTGGGAAAAGCTCAGCCCCGCCCTCTGTGCTCGTAACTATAATTTTAGGCGTAAAAACCTCCACAAACCTCTCCCCATACAGCGCCTCTCTTATCTCCCTCAGAATCCTCGACGCCAAGGAGAAGACCACCAAGTTACGCGGCCTCTTCAAGTCGACGGAGCGCCACCTAAGCCTCGTGGGGAGGTCAGCCGACTCGGACCAGACGTCGAGAGGAAGCGGCTTGGCCTTGTTCAACACCCAGATATCTAGGGGGAACACCTCCACGCCTCTCTTCGCGATTCTGCTAGCCTCCACGACCCCCCTCACCACCACGACGTCTTCACGTCCCAGGTCTGCAAACGCCTTGAAGACGTGGTCTGGGGTCCTCCCCGCCTTTAACGTCACTTGAACAAACCCCTCCCTGTCCCTCAGAAGCAAAAACTTGACCTTTCCTATGTCTCTCAGCTCCCACACCCAGCCTGCAACCACCACCTCCTTACCGTGTAGCTCAGGCGTGATCTCACTCGTCCAGTGCGTCTTCTTAGGGTACACGCTTGTTGGAAAGACGTATAAAAAATATGTTTACGCCCGCAACTCCCTTTCCCTGACGAGCTCCACCTTGACGTTAGCCCCCGAGATCTGGCTTATAATCGCTTGGAGCCTCTCAGGCCTAATAGGCAACCGCCTTAACTCCCTAGAGGGTATCTTCACCACGGTCTCGGTGGTGCCGTCGGGAAGCCAAGACGTCGATATCGTCAACAACTTAGCCGGGGACACCAGCTGCGCAATCACCTCGTTGACGCTACCGTGTTCCACCACCCTGACATTTCTTCCGAGGAGAGAAGAAAGCTCCTTCTCAAGTTGTATAAACGCGCCGCGTGGCATCTTCTTGGTGTTTCTCATGAGTATAATAATGAAGTCGTCCACTTCGTAGGACTTTACATATTCCACGTCGGCTAAGTTGATTTTACGCTCAACCTTCAACAACGCGTCTGAAACTTCGACGTCGAGCCAGCTGTACCTCCCGCTGTCTATAAGCGACTGGCACTTTTGACACAACACACGCGTCTTCACACAAAATTCGCAGAACGGAATCTTAGCCATCGGCAACTATAAAAAGGACATATAAAAACTATTTTATAACCACATTTACGGAGGACGCGTGCGCGTGGTTATAGTAGACGGCTACACCGACGAGCCCGCAGGTCTCGGAGTGCCTCCATATCTAGACGTCTACGCGAGATACGCCGCCGGAGCGGCGTTTACGGCCGGGGCAGACGAGGTTCATTACTTCACCATTGACCAGCTGAGGAGAGACTGGCCCAGCTCACTTAGGGCGCTTGCGCAGTACGACGTGGTTGTTGTAATAGCCGGCATAACGACCCCCGGGAAGTATCTCGGGGGCACCCCAGTACACATAGATGAAATCTTCGACATAGGCCGCGTCGAGGGGCCTATAAAGGTGCTGGGGGGTCCCGTGGCTAAGTTCGGCTACGGGATTGCGGGTGGCGCCGTGGCCGTGCCGTCGTATAAATTCCGCAGATACTACGACTTGGTGGTCACAGGCGACGTAGACCTAGTGGTCTACAGGCTACTCACGGAGGGCTTAGAAAGAGCCTCGCCGTCGGAGACGCATAAAGACTTCAGGCTGGTGGACGAGTTCGCGTGGAGGGGCGCGAGGATAGTTACGCAACACCCCAACTACGGCAAGAACCTCATAGTGGAGCTGGAGACGTACCGCTCCTGCCCTAGGTATGTGTCGGGCGGGTGCTCCTTCTGCACCACGGTGGGGTACGGCCCCGTGGTTATGCGAGACGCAGAAGGCGTGGTCAAGGAGGTGGAGGCGTTGTACGCCGCGGGGGTGCGCCACTTTAGGCTCGGGAGACAAGCCGACTTCTACACCTACATGGCGCACGACATAGGCAGGGAGGACTTCCCGCGGCCCAACCCAGCCGCCGTAGAGAGGCTTCTTGTTGGGATTAGAAACGCCGCGCCTGGGCTGAAGACGGTGCACATAGACAACGTGAATCCCGGCACCGTGGCGAGGTGGAGAGAGGAGTCGATAGAGGTCACGAAGCTGTTGGTGAAATACGGCACCCCCGGCAACGTGGCCGCCATGGGCGTGGAGACCGCCGACCCCAGGGTCGTCAAGATAAACAACCTAAAGGTCGGCCCGGAGGAGGCGCTGGAGGCCGTTGAGCTCTTTACGAGATACGGCTCCGTCCGCGGCCACAACGGGATGCCCCATCTCCTCGCTGGGATAAACTTCGTAGCTGGGCTACCGGGCGAGACCGCGGAGACCTACCGCCTAAACATGGAGTTCCTGCGACAAGTCCTCGAAAGGGGGTTGCTCGTCAGGAGGGTAAACATCAGGCAGGTGTTGATATTCCCGGCGTCGCGCCTCTGGCCGAAGGCGAAGAAGCTGACCGCAAAGCTTCGGGAACACAAGGCCAGATTCCAGCAGTTTAAGAAGTGGGTGAGGGAGGTCTTCGACAGGGAGATGCTTAGGCGAATCGTGCCGGCCGGCACAGTGCTGAGGGAGGTGTTCACAGAGGCCCATTTCCACAACGGCACCTACGCAAGACAGGTGGGCTCCTACCCTTTGCTTGTCTACATCCCGACGCGTCTAGAGCTGGGGAGGTTCATCGACGTGGTTGTGGTGGAGCACGGCTCCCGGAGCGTGCTGAGCCTGCCCTACCCCCTAGACATAAACCGGGCGGAGAAGCGGCTCCTCCGCCACCTCCCCGGCCTCGGCAGAGAAAAAATGAGGGCAGTGCTACGTGGGAGGCCGTTTATGTCAATTGACGATGTGAAGAGAAAGGTCGGGGAGGGGGATTACCTCAGGTACGTGTCTGTGTGAGCTTATACAACACGTAGAGGGTAAATATCACGAAGGCCGCCACAACCACGTCGAAGAGGTTGAACCGCGCCGCGCCTATGGAGAGGTCGGGCGTCCTCAGCCCTGCGACCACCAGATACAGGAGGTAGATGGTCACCCCGAGGGAGAAGCCGGCGTAGGCGTAGAGCAGCTTCACAGGTGGCGGTACCCCTCCCCTATTTATACTTTACCTGTATAACTTGAGAGCGCCCGTGACCTTGTCCACCAGCTCCTCGGGGGCGGGCCCCACGCAGATGGCCGTGGGGGTGTCGGGCGGGATCTCGGTAAGCCCAGCGTCAACAACCACGGCAGTGGGGAGGTCCAGCTCCTTCGCCTTGTTGCGAAGCTCATATAGGTGGGCGACGTCCTCCGCGGCGAGGAC
>WYEI01000257.1 GCA_009903905.1 Pyrobaculum sp.
GGAGGTTTTGCGGCTGAGGTGGCGCAGGCCCTACGAGAGGGTCCTCGACCTGTCGCGGGGCGTTCAGTGGCCTAGGTGGTTCGTGGGCGGCGGGCTCAACATAGCCGACCAGCTGGAGGAGTCGCCGGCGCCGCTTATTAAGTGGGAGGGGGAGGACGGAGGCCGGGTCACGTGGAGCTACGCCGAGGTGCTCTATAAGACCAAGGCTGTGGCGAGCTGGCTGAGGCGCAACGGCCTACAGAAGGGTGACCGCGTGGCGATTTACATGCCCATGGTGCCCGAGATAGTGCCCGTCATGCTCGGCGCGATAAGGGCCGGGGGCATAATCGTCCCCCTCTTCAGCGGCTTTGGGAAGGAGGCCATCAGGGTGAGACTCGAGGACAGCGAGGCCAAGTTCGTCTTCGCGTCCGACGTCTCATACCGCCGCGGCAAGGAGGTGGATATGTTGGCCGAGCTCAAGGCTGGCCTCGCCACCACCGTCGAGCAGGTGGTGGTCCACGAAAGGGGAGGCAGGGGAGGCGACCACATAGTCCTCTCGGAGGTGTTCAAGACAGGCAGCGACTATGTGGAAGATACGGAGGCGGAGGACCCCATGATGATTATATACACCTCAGGCACCACTGGGAGGCCCAAGGGCACAGTCCACACACACGACGGGTTCCCCATAAAGGCGGCGGCCGACGTCTACTTCCACTTCGACATAAAGCCGGGCGACACCTTGAGCTGGGTTACAGACATGGGGTGGATGATGGGGCCTTGGATGGTCTTCGCCTCCTACCTCCTGAGGGGCTCCATGGCCTTTTTCGAAGGCGCGCCGGACTACCCCAAGGAGAGACTGTGGCGCTTCGCCGAGGAGTTTAAGGTAAGCGCCCTGGGCCTCGCCGCGACTTTGACGAGATATCTCAGAAGCATCGGCGCTGCGGCTGAGCCTAGTCAATTAGATGAACTAAAAGCGTTTGGAAACACTGGAGAGCCTATAGATACTGAGAGCTGGCTGTGGCTGTACAAGATGGGGAGGGGGCGGATCCCCATAATTAACTACTCGGGGGGGACTGAGATCTCCGGCGGCATCTTGGGCTGTTACGTAGTGAAGAAGATAAAGCCCAGTTCGTTCAACGGCGCCAGCATCGGCACCAAGGCCGCCGTCTTTACTGAGGACGGCAGGCCGGCGCCTCCGGGCGTGGAGGGGGAGCTGGTGGTGCTCTCAGTATGGCCCGGCATGACCAGGGGCTTCTGGCGCGACCCGCAACGCTATCTTGAGACATACTGGAGCAAGTGGCCCGGCGTGTGGGCTCACGGAGACGCCGCGGCGGTAGACGGGGAGGGCTTCTTCTACATACTGGGGAGGGCGGACGACACCATAAAGGTGGCCGGGAAGCGTCTGGGGCCCGCGGAGATAGAGACCGTGCTGAACGCGCATCCAGCCGTGGCGGAGTCGGCGTGTATCGGCGTGCCCCACGAGGTGAAGGGGGAGGTGCCCATATGTTTCGTTGTGTTGAAGCCTGGCTACGAGCCCAGCGAGGCGCTTAGGCAGGAGCTGATTAAGCTCACCGAGGAGGCGCTGGGGAAGGCCTTCGGCGCCGTGGAGGACATAAAGTTCGTGAAGATGCTTCCGAAGACCCGCAACGCCAAAATCATGAGGAGGGTTATCCGCGCCGTCTACCTAGGCAGAAACCCCGGCGACCTCTCAGCGCTGGAGAACCCTGACGCTATAGAAGAAATTAAAAGAGTTATTAGATAAACATACAATTTTTGACTTTTGCCTCAGTAATTGTTAAATAGGCGGTATCATGAGCATGTATGCGAGTGGGTATTGTTGGTGTGGGCTGGTTTGGGTTCCAGCCCGAGGTGGTTGACTACTCCTTCCGCGAGATGATGTTTAAGGCGGCTCAGAGGGCCTACGAAGACGCCGGGGGGCTCGACCCAAGGAGCGAGGTAGACGCCTTCGTGTCGTGTCAAGAGGACTTCTGGGAGGGCATATCTATCGCTGATGAGTTTGCGCCAGACCCCGTGGGAGGAGCCATGAAGTCCGTGTACACGGTGACCGGCGACGGGCTTCAGTGCGTGGGGCAGGCCTATATGATGATTAGATCCGGCCTATTCGACGTGGTGATTGTGGAGTCGCATGGAAAGCCCTCCGACGTGGAGACTCTTAACGAAGTTGTATTTACGGCGACGGACCCCATCTCCTTAAGACCCCTAGGTCTTGAAAACGTTCATGCCCTTGCCGCGCTTGAGGCCAGGGCTTATATGTCTAAATTCGGCGTTGCTGAGGAACATCTCGAGGCCGTGGTTGAGAAGGCCCACAAGGCCGGGGTTAAGAACCAGCGGGCTGTATATGCCTCCCCTGGCAAGTCTAGATCCGCCACTCCAGTGGTGGCGGAGCCTCTTAGAGAGGCCGATATCGCCAAGTTTGTCGACGCGGCTGTGGTGGTTGTCCTCGCCTCTGAAAGAGTTGCGAAGAGGTACAACGACACGCCGGTGTGGGTAGACGGCGTTTGGTGGTCCACTGAGTTTTCTAGTCTGGAGTTCCACGACTGGGCTTTTCCGCTACATGCAAGAGAGGCGGCAGATGGAGCTTATACACAAGCCAAGATCGCCGACCCCTACAAAGAGGTCGACTTCGCCGAGGTGGACAACAGATACAGCTTCAAGGAGTTGCAACACATAGAGGCGTTGCGGCTCGCGCCCAGAGGCACGGCCAAGGACCTCTTGGCAGACGGCGCCTTCTGCCCCGGCGGGAGGTTGCCGGTGAATCTAAGCGGCGGCGCCCTAGCCGAGGGGGTTCCCTTCGAGGTGCACGGCTTAGCCAGGCTTAGCTACGCCGTCGGCGTCATGAGAGGGGAGGTGAAGGCGGAGGTCGACAAAGCTGAGACCGCGGTGGTGCACAGCTGGAGAGGAATCCCCACGGCCACAAGCGTCGTTGCCGTGTTGAGGATATGACGGGGCGCAACCTCAACTTCAAGCACCGCGTGGCAGTGGTGGGCGCCGGGCTGACTTTGTTTAGACGCAGGATGCTTGAGACGCCGCAGGAGCTCGCCTGGCTCGCCGCCAAGCAGGCCCTCGACGAGGCTGGGTTAACGCTTAAGGACATAGACTGCGTGGTCATAGGCAGCGCGCCGGACGCCTTCGACGGCGTCCACATGAAGGGGGAATACCTTGCTGAAGGCGCCGGCGGGATCCACAAGCCTACGGTCAGGGTGTATGTAGGCGGCGCCACGGGGGTCTTCGTGCCCATAGCGGCTTGGTGGCACGTGGCGTCTGGCTTGTGTAAGCGGGTGCTGGCTGTGGCTGAGGAGAAGATGAGCCACTCGGCCAAGCCGCACCCCCAGTACGTCTTTCGCTACATATGGGACCCCATCGTGGAGAAGCCGCTGAATCCAAACCTGCTCTGGATATTCGCCATGGAGATGCACCGGTATATGTACAGGTGTAAGGCCAAAAAGGAGGACATAGCCCTTGTGGCGGTGAAGAACAAGAGAAACGCCTGCGGCCACCCGTCGGCCCAGCTCTGCGACCCCAACATAAAGGTAGAAGACGTGCTCAACAGCGAGGTCCTTGTCTGGCCTGTAAATAGGCTTGACGTCTCCCCCGTCTCCGACGGAGCCGCCGCTGTGGTGCTGGCGTCGGAGGAAGAGGCGAGACGCATCACAGACACCCCAGTCTGGATCAAGGGCATAGGCTGGACCCTCGACACAACCCATTGGACAAACCGCGACTTGGCATATCCAGAGTACGTCCGCCGCGCCGCCGAGATGGCCTACCGCATGGCCGGCATAGACAACCCCAGGAGGCAGATAGACGTGGCTGAGCCCTACGACCCCTTCGACTACAAGGAGCTTCACCACATGGAGGGGCTCGGCCTCGCCAAGAAGTGCGAGGCGCCGATCCTCACGCGCGAGGGGGTGACTCAGAGGGATGGAGATTTGCCGATAAACCCGTCGGGCGGTCTGCTGGGCGTCGGAAACCCCATTGCTGCCGCAGGCCTTATGAAAGTCGCCGAGATATTCTGGCAGGTGAGGGGGGAGGCCGGCGCTAGGCAGGTGAAGAAGCCGGTGTACACCGGCTTGGCGCAGGCGTGGGGAGACTTAATGCAGGCAGGTACAGTCATCGTGATGGGGATATGACGAAGCCTAAGAACCCCAGGGGTACGCCGTTTGAGGAGGTGGCGTTTCCGGTGTTTGAGATGCCGCATGTGGGCAAGGCGCGGTACAACTACACCACCGGCTGGGCGCTGGGGAGGTTCCTGGCGGGGCT
>WYEI01000189.1 GCA_009903905.1 Pyrobaculum sp.
TCTCATACCGCTCGTGCAACAACCTCCCGCGGACCAGCGAGACGGCGGAGTTCTTAGTAAAGAGCTTCAGGCCGAGCTTGTACTGCACCCACAGAAGCCTCGGGCAGTACTCGAAGTCGTTTATCACAGACGGCGAGATGCGCTTGAAGTCGTATCTATACGCATAGACGTCTGGAAGCAACTTAAACACCTCCTCCTCTTTCCTAATCTCTGCCAACGCGCTCTCCGCGTCGAGGTTGTCCAAGTCGTCGCAGTTGACCAGACTACAAATCGGCTTAGGCAGTAGAAGCTCCACCTCCCATCTTGAGCACCCGCGTATAAAAAGTCTTTAGCTTGTTTGATGTAAAAAACATAGGGGGTACGGCTAGAGTATCCTCACGTATTCTTTCGCCGCCGTGGTGAATGCTAATAGCCCCTTGGAGCGGTACACCTCTCTTATTTTTTCCTCATATGTCTCGTACCGGCTGAACGCCAGCTCCAGCTTTGTCTCCTTCACGGCTCCGTTCCGCGCACAGAACGTCTTCAGCTGGTTCAACGTGAGACAGACCTCAGAGCCGTCCACCGCCACGTAGACCTCTATTAAGTAGGAGTGGGGGTTAGACACCGGCCTCTGCCTCACCACCTCCACCATCTACGGAAACCTACGCATAATCTCGGCTATCTTCACAAGCTCCTCTTTGGCGTGGGGAGCCCACGCCCTCACCCACTCCATGCCGAAGGCACCCAGCTCCGGCCACTCCCGCAGAAGCTCCTCCACTGGGTCGTACTTGATAACTAAAGCCGGCTTAGGCGGCTCATTCATCTTCTCCACCTCTCTCTTGTAGTCCTCTATAATCTGCCTGACACAGTCGTCCACGGAGCGGCAGTGGGGCTGATACAGCTTTACGCCGTTTACAACGACGCCGCAAAAGACGTCGTACTGATTAACCCCCGCGCCCACCTTTACGTACTCATACCACAACCCCACCTCAAACCGCCCAGCCAGCTCCCACAAGGCGTCAGCCACCTGTTGCCTAAGGCACCCACCCACATCCTCATCCCTACGCCTCCTCCACCTCTCCTTCGCCTCCCACCGCCTTCTATCCTTCGACCACACAAGCACGCGGTACTTTATGCATATTCCCCGTCTACAGCCCTGAGTCTCTAAAATCCCCTCGTAGAGGCACCCATCCTCCGCACACCACTCTCTCGGAGGAGGCTCATACTCCACATACTGAAGGATACCCAGTTTTTGAGGTAGCTCAAAAACGGCGGCTGTGGTCTTGATTTTCTTAGCCGTTGCCGTCATATCCACTCCCTCAAGGCTGTTAGCACTTCCTCCACCGCCCTCCTCTCGATTAAGTAGGTGCCCCTCTTGAGTCGCCTCGCGAGGCCTTTCTCAACCAGCCTCATCATGAGGCTGTGCACAGCCGCCCCACACCGCCTATCCACCCCGCATATATCCCGCGTCCTTACGGAAATCAAGAACCCTCTCTCACCACCCACCCGTCTCTGCATGTATAAAAGCAGTGCTGGGAGGTACTGCTTTATCTTCCAAACCTTCATATCCTCATCCTATTGGCGGCGTTTCTGATACTCGCCGTCGTCGTGCCAGCCGCCTCAGCCAACGCCTTCAAGAGGCCAAGCTTTTTAAACGACGCCAGCCATAAGGCGGCGGCCGCAGAAACCCACGGGTTTTTACCAGCCAAAACGCGCTTGTTCCTCTCCAAAAGCTCCACTGCCGATTTGACTACAGCCGCCGGCAGGTTAACCCTAGCCGCCAGTGTCCCCACGTAATCCTCAATAGCTTACCGCCCAGCTTCATTGCTTCTTTCAGCCTCCAGGCCACCTCCGCTCCTACACTACACCGTCTGTCTCCGCCGCTCCTCGGCCACCATCTGCTGTTTCTACCCCTTGAGCTCGACCCCCGCCGCCTACGGCCTTCACTACGCACGTCCTACCCTCTACCTCCTCCTCAAAGCCCACCAGCCCTAGACCTCCCCGCCCCATCCACGGCTCTCCTCGCCACTCAGGCACTACGGCGCCTTGCGAAGCTGGACGCGTCGGCGAAATATATATACCCAACAACACACGTATACATGCCCCCTAGCCAAACCCCACTGGCGCGTAGCGTAAAAATCTGCCAGATGCGTGGGCTTGCGGCTCTTGTAGCCGGCGGATCAAAAAAAGACGTGTATGTCGCCCCCATCGACCGGATATATGCTAAGCTCTCTAGGTAGGTTTACAACAAGATATTTATTAGTCGCCATAATATTTATCTGTCTTATTATTAGTTCTTTTTTGGATTTCTGTGCAATAGAAATTTATTATACTAACGATACGTTGATACAGATGTTTGTTAATTGCCTACTTAGGACCCTTATTTTTGCCGTCTTTATCTCTCCTCCGTTGTTGTCTTTGTTTTTGATGCGCCGCCCAAGCTTCTGGCGCATCCTCCTCCACGTGGCGACCGCCTTCTACATGCTCTTGATATTCTATATGGTCTATCTTTTCACGCCCGAGACCCCTCCTAATTTGTTGTGGAAGTACGTCACATTTACCTTCCTGCTGGTGTACTCCGGCGCCGCTCTTGTGGCCGGGTTGCCGGAGGCGACGGCGGCCGGCAGGTGGGCGAGACTAGTCTACTACACCGCGCTACCGCTTTGGAGTTGCTCCCTACTGTATTTAACGATCTTGGCAATGAGCCAGATCGCTGAGCTTCTCTGACGCCGCCTCGGCGATTGACGCGGCGGGGGCCGGGGCAGGCGCCGTAGAGACTGTGAGAAACGCCGTAGTGTTACCCACGCCGGGGACAGAGGCGTGGTGGCGGGCCGCCGTCAGAGAGACGGTATACGCTGCGCGAGAGGAGGCTTGTCCAGTACGTGAGGGAGGCGGAGGTGGCCAGCTGGCCCGACCTGTTGATGTCTCTATAGGAGTTTGTGGAGGAGGTCCGGTAGTGGCGCGGCCCCGCGGCGTAAGGCTGACCGAGCGCGGTCTCGTCGCCGCCGATTTGACAATATCGGAGGCCGGCGTCGCGATCAAGTACAACGTATATCTACGGGACAAGGTAGAGCTCCAATTCCAATCGACGGATCGGAGCCGCGTGGAGCTTGCGGCCCGTCTCTTGAGGCTTGCGGGCGTCGACGCAGAGGTGACAAAGGTGGGCAATAGAAACGAGTGGCAAGTCGTAGCCACTACTGACATGCTTGCGGCTGGGCACAAGGAGCTTAGAGACGCCCTCGCCGAGCTCGTCAAGAAGGCTGTCGAGAAACGCTTGGTTGAGGCGGGCAGGGCGGAGCGCTGGCTGAAGAAGCTGGAGAGCGGTCTCACGCTGGAGAAGGGATGGCCCAAGTATAGTATAATGCTGAATGATGGCGTGCCGGTGGTCAAATTCGGCTCCATCAGCCGCGACAACATAGAGCAGGAGGCACAGCGGCTTGAGAAGATGGGCCTTAAGAGGGGCATCCACTTCACGGTGACGACGCCGGAGGGCGGGAAGGTGGGCTACGTGTATATCCGAAGGGAGGGTTTGGCCTACGCCGCGTACCTCTCCGTACACGGCAATAAAGAGGCGGCCAGGTTTGTGGAGTTCATACTCCAGAGGGCTGAGGAGAAGGGCAAGGAGGTATACGAAGAGTTCTTAAAGGTCGTGAATGAGGGCAAGGCGTGGGGCTCCCTAACGCTGGAGGGCTTTGTGAAGGAGTTCGAAGTGGACGGCAAGAAATACGTGGTGAAGGTCATAGGCGGAGGGGCCGAGTTCGATGAGGGCAGAGGCGGCAAAAAGTTGCTGAGGATGAGGATAACGGCGGAGGTAGACGACGTAGTGCGTGAATACGTAATTACGTTCGGCAGATATGGGAAAGACAACGTGGTCGAGGGCTTCGCCACAGCTAGGGACAACGCCCCCGGCGGCAGAGAGAAAGACGCAGAGAGACTCGCCGCCTTGATAGAGGCGCTGACGGGCGTGAAGCCGAGGATATACCGCGTGAAGAACGTCACCATAACGATCGTATGCGGCAGAGAGCACCTAGAAGGCTTCATGCGCTACAAAGAACTCGCAGACGCCATCATGAGGTGGCTAGAAGAGACGAGCCGCCGGTAGCCACAGAATGCCCCCGCGCTGTTTATACAGGGCTATCTATCGCCCTCTGTGATAAACGACTTCGAGTACTGCCCGAGACTCCCGTGGATGCAGTACAAGCCCAGCCTCAAGCTCTTTGCTAAGAACGCCGACCATCATGCGGTAGCTGAGGCGCAACAATAA
>WYEI01000232.1 GCA_009903905.1 Pyrobaculum sp.
CACGAGGAGGTGTTGTTTCCCGTGTTTATCCCCTACGAGTTTTTCGGTAAGGAGTCGCAACACATACGGGGTTTCGAGAAGGAGGTGTTTTGGGTTTCTAAAGGCGGCGAGGCCGGCGAGAGGCTTGTGCTGAGGCCTACGTCAGAAACAGCCATTATGCCTATGGTGAAGCTGTGGATACAAGACTACAAGGACCTCCCGCTTAGGCTGTATCAAATCGTCAGCGTGTTTAGGGCGGAGACTAAGATGACGCATCCCATGATCCGGCTGAGGGAGATCAGCATGTTTAAAGAGGCGCATACGGTGCATGTAGATAGGGAAGACGCCGAGAGACAGGTGCGCGAGGCCGTGGAGATATACAGGCGGATTTTTGACGAGATGTGTCTGGCGTATATGATAAATAAGCGGCCCGACTGGGACAAGTTCGCCGGGGCTGAGTACACAATTGCCTTCGACACGGTCCTCCCCGACGGCAGGACGTTGCAGATAGGCACGGTACACTACCTGGGGACTAACTTCACGCGTGTTTTCGAGTTGGAGTATCTAGACGCCGACGGCGTTAGGAAGCTTGCCCACACCACGTCCTACGGCATATCGGAGAGAAGCATCGCCGCCATGCTCATCACACACGGCGACGACGCAGGCACCACGTTGCCGCCTAGTCTGGCCCCGATACAGGCGGTTGTTGTGCCGATATTCTACGGCGAAGAGGAGTTGCCTACGATAATGCCTACGGTGGAGGAGGCGGCAAAGGCGCTCACGGGCGCCGGCATCCGCGTCTATGTCGATGACAGAAGGGACAAGACCCCGGGCTGGAAGTTCTACTACTGGGAGCTCAAGGGCGTGCCCCTCAGGGTGGAGATAGGGAAGCGCGACGTTGAGAAGAGGCAGGTGGTCGTCACGCGTAGAGACACCCTCGAGAAATACGCCGTAAAGCTCGACGAGCTTGTAGACGCCGTGGGGGCCTTGATGAGGGCTGTGGGAGATAGCCTGCGGAGGAGGGCCTGGGACGAGCTGAAAAACAGAATTGTGCGGGTGGTGGACGTGGAGGCCGCGAAAAACGCCATCAACAGCGGGAAGGTGGTTGAGGTGCCGTGGAGCGGCGACAACGAGTGCGGCGTCAAGATCCAAGAGCTCATAGGCGCGGAGAGCTTAGGCATCCCCCTGGATGAAGACGCGTCGGTGGGCGGATACGACCTGCGCGACTTGGCGTGTAGGGAGAAACGCGCCGAGATTTGGCTTAGGCTGTCTCAACGCTATTGAGCAAGAAAAATTTAAAAACTACTTCAGTAGAGGCGCTACGTCTCCTAAGCGCCTACGCGGCGCGCGGAAAGCCGTAGGTCAAATCCGCCGACCCATCATTATTCTTTATGCAATGGGAAATATTAAACGGATTCCGCCGTCACCGGCTACTCCACCTCTCTATCGCCTCCCTCAACTCCTCGTACCGCGCCAAGGCGTCAATGTGCCTCCCAGCTCCTCCGATCCTCGTCAAGCCGTCGGGCCTCTCTGCGACGCTTGGTCTCTCCCCCGTCAACACCTCAACGAGCTTGACAGCCCTCGCCACAGCCTCCCCACCCCTCACGTAAAACATAAGACGCCTCGCGCCGCCTCTATCGCGGTAGAAAGTAATCTTGTACTCCCCCACGGCGCCGTCTACCTCCGCCCTTAGCGTAATGTACAGCTTGTCGTCTTTCTCCTCGGTCTTTACGTCCAGCACCTTGACGCCGTCTTTCTCCAGACCCGCGAGGCGGAGGGCGCCCCGGCTCCTGCCCTCCTCCAACAGCGCTTCCAGCTTTCTAAGGACTTCGGCGCCCCTCTTCTTAGCTTTTTCTTTGAGGAATTTGAGGAACCCCGCGGCCTTCGGTCTCTGCCCCTCTTTGCCGTATGTCGAGACCCACGCGAGGCGCCTCACCCCCTCGGCCAGGAGGTAGACGTGCCCCCTTTCCCCACCCCACCGCACAGTGAAGTGTACGCCCTCCACGAGGCCCATGGCCTTGAACTCTCTCGCCACCTCCTCCAAAGACTCCCGGCTGGTGGAGCTGAAGCGTACCACCAACACGCCCTCCACAAGCCTCACCATGAACTTCTTCCCCTCCCACGCCGCCATTCCCTTCTCCAGCTTCTCCAGCCAACGTCTGGCCTTCTTCTCATCAACCCAGCCTTTGTCGCGCGCCGTCTTGACAATCTCGGCGAGGGCTTCCCTAAGCTCCTCGTGCCCAGCCGCAAGCTTATCGGTGGTGGCTCTGACTTGCCACACGTCCTCGTTACCCACCTTTTTCACCTCTGCGTTGACGCCCGCTCGCTTTAGCAGGCGGGCCGCAAGCTCGGCGCGGCTCCGGTCCGTCGATAGGAACTGGAGCTCCACCTTGTTCTCACGCAGATATACGTTGTACTTCACGGCGACGCCAGCCTCTGAGAGGGTCAAATCGGCGGAGACGTTTCTCTTGGTCCGCCTTATGCTGTTCTTGTCGAGTTGCACCTCTACCTGGGTCTCTTTCATGAATTCGTTGAACTTTTCGCTTAAATACTCTCCGCCGTCTGAGGGCGCGGAGACGGCGAGGAGGCGTTTAAACTTCGCCGCGTCTTCGCCGTAGGCGGCTATGCGATATACGCCCTCGCCTATGTACACCCGCACGCCCAACTTCAGCTCGTCGGGCAGGAGCTGGTTGAGCAGATGCAGTGTGGCTAGGCGCAGAAGCGCGGCACCTCCGCCAAGCTCTCCACCGACAGTCAGCCAAACATCATATGGCCCCACTGCGCCGTCTCCCGCCAACGCCGTGGCATACATCTCGCCGAAGAGGAGCAACGCCTCCTCTCTGTCGAACTCGCCTCTCAGCGCCTTGTCCAGCATGACCAGCTCAAGAGCTGGAGCGACGAACTTCCTCACCACCGCATCCCTAGCGCAATCCCTCGTGAGGCAGTACACATTGGGATCTTCGCCGCTTAGGACGCGCCTTACAATGCCCCAGACCTCTTTATTAGAGACACCGACCAGCTTCTCCGCCAACTTGTTGATGTGCTTCTCTGCATATTGCTTATGCCTTTCTGCGTAGTAGATAATCAGCCTGGCCAGCTCTTTGGCGAAGTCGCCTGCTATCCTCCCACCGCTTAGATCCTCCACAGCCTTCGCCAGCATCTTGATCCGCTCTTCACGCCACTCACTGTCGTTTTTACCTCTCTTCGCCTCGGCGAAGTGGGCAAGGAGCGCCAGCTCGCTCAGCATCCTCCTCGCCAGCCCCTCCCTCTCCATGTCGCTCATCCCCTTGGGGCCAATCCAAGGCTTTAACTCATCGGCCAGCTCCTCGACCTTTTTCAACACCCAGCTCCAGTCTATGGCGTCCACAAGCTCCCGCCAGTTGTTAACGGTATGGCCTAGCAGAGACTTCAGCCAACTGCTCCCCCTCAAGATCTCGTCTTCCCTCTCGCGGGACCAATACGCAACGACAGCCAGCTTGATGCCCTCCCTCGTGACGATGGCCTTGCCGCTGAACCACTTCGGCCCGCCGAGGAGGCCGAAGTACCACCTCAACTGCCAGGGATGAACGGTGCCAGCCACTATCTGTCTCCAAGATGTTGATACGTCTGTGGCGAGCCACTCCACATACTGCGGCGCCGTGTCCATCCCCGAGAGGTCTGGCGCCATTCTCATCGCCTCCTCCACACGACGCCTCAGCTCCTCCTCGCTGACATTGAAGTAAGCCACCTCCCCTATCCACAACTCGCCGACGAAGGCCTCGACGACGCCGTACGCCCTAAACACCTGGAACCCCCTCTCGACGCGTCCCTTTTTGCCTCTCTTCTCGACGGGTCTAAACTTGAGATCCGCTTCTCCGTATCCACTCAAGAACCACAGAAGCACAGAGGCGGCCCTATCCTCCCAGTCTACCGCCCCCTTAGGCGAGCGGGACGGGTCGACGCTTTCGCCGCGTTTCTTGGCGATCCCTTTGGCCTTGTCGTAGGCGCCCTTCGGCGTCAGTAACACAACATCCGCCAGAGCCCCTTTCCCCATAAGCAACGTCGCCGCGTGTCCGTACAACCCGCCTCTGGTGATTGAAAGAAGGGCGGCGTAGGCCTTAGTCCCCATATTGACGTCTCCTAATTCATAGAGCTCATTGCGCCTCGCCTTCGCCAGCTCCTCCGCCTCGCCCAAGTCCACCTCCAGAAGTTGCTTGAGCTTGTCGAGGATGTTAGGCTTCTCTTTATAGAAGTCGCTCTGCGAGTACAACACCAACACCCTGTTCAGCTCCTCTATCACCTCCTCCGCCACCTCCTCAAGCCCCCTCTGCGACCCGCGGAGTCTCTTCGCCTCTTCTGCCGCCACAGTGAACTCCTGCCTCTCAACCAGACCCTTCGCCCATTTGTACAGCTCAGCCCACTCCCTATACGCCTCGGCGTTGTTGATCAGCGCCTTATAGAGCACAAGAGTGGCGATTACGGCGGCGTCTTTCTCCGCCTCGTCTTTGACATTCATCAATGCCTTCCTCAACTCCACCAAGGGCCTGGGCAGATTCGGCGACTTCGCCAGCCTTAGAAGCGCCTCATACGGCCTCTCTTTATTCAGAGGGGCATTGATGACCTCGTTAATGACGTTTTCGTCCACCCTCCACCTCTCGTATCTCTCGGCCAGCGCCTTAAACCTCTCCGCCGCCTTCCCGCCGGCATCAGCCAGCCCAGCCACAAACGGCGGCATGCCCACGGCGGCATGCGCAAGCTTCTCCAGCTCAATCAAACCCCACAGATTCAACGCGGCAGACAGCGCAACCACCCCAGCCGCCACAGCCGCCATCAAGAAGAGGTAGGCTTTGTGTTCATCCACCCAAGCCAGCATCCTCGTGACGGCTTCCACGAAGAGCTCCACGAGGCGTTGAACCGTGACTTTCACCCGCTCAAACACCTCCTTCGCCCCCTCATACAGCGCCTTGGCGGCCTTCTGCACGTACTGCACAGCCTCCCTAAACTGACCCACCTCGGCGAGGACAACAGCCGAAGCGACGGAGGAAACCACAGCCTCTGAATACAGCCCACGACGCACGGAATAAAGCGCCGCCGAGAGTCCAGCTGTGGCGGCTTCTCCACGTCTACGCCACACCCCCATGCGGCGATTTAAAAACAACTATACGCAAAGAAAACAGCTGAGAATTAGAAGAGAGACGATAGAGAGGCTTAGGGAGCCGCCCCCGCCGCCTCCGCCCGACCCGGCGGAGGAGTTGTTGAAGGAGTGGCCGAAGCTGAGACATTCGGCGTGGAGTGGGTGAAGAAGTGGCTGGATCTTAGGGATAGGCTGGTGGAGATTGCCAAGACACTGCGTAAATTCCCGTGGATAGTTGATGTAGTGAGGCAGAGGCAGATGGGCATCCTCCACCCGTACACAGTGGAGGTGTATGTAGCTAGGGACGGGTCTGAGGTATGTCTCTCGCTAAACCCGCCTAAGGCGTACTGTGCCCAAAACGGAGCCGTGAGAGAGACAAGGCTGGAGCTGGCCTTCGGCAGGTACGAAGTATATGAAGACAAGATTAGAGAGGTGTACCGCCCCAAGGGCCTGCTGGCATTCGCCGCGGCGGCGGGGGGATACGTAAGACTGCTCTAGCCCCTTTTTCTTCATTTTTTCCCGCCGCGCAACTCCTCGCTCAAGTCATCCCGGCGCCGAGGCACAGCCGGTGCCTCCCCGCATACGCCTACCCCTGAACATGACGCCGAGCGGCACCCCCAGATACCTAAAGAAGTCCGCAAGTAGAAGACCCTAAAAATTTAAAAACCGTTCTAATAAAGGGGTTGTGCCGAAGAAGAGGAAAAACAGAGGCCGTAAGAAGGGCGGTAAGGGACGAGAGCCGTATGTATATTGCGATAACTGTGGAAAGGTAACGCCGAGGTCTAAGTCGGTGAGGTTGACCGTCCCCTACTCCCCCGTGCCGCCCGACTTGGCCAGAGAGCTTGAGAAGCAGGGCGTCATCATATCGCGGTACTTGGTAACTAAGCGCTACTGCATTAATTGCGCCGTGTTCTTCGGCATAATCAAGGTGCGTCCCAGGGAGGAGCGGAAGAAGAGGGTGCCGCTTCAACAAGTCATTTGAGTGCTTTTTTGATAAAAAGCGACGTCGCGTGTCCTTGGTCTATCGACGTCAATAGCCTAGTCAAGAGCAGATTCGACGTCCTTGTGGATTTTGTAGTGGAGTCTCTCCGCGGCGGCGTGAGCGAGGTGTATGTAATGTTATGCGAAGGGACGACATACCGCATAATGTCCGTGCCCTCCAGCCGGGCGCGCGCGGTTGCCTCTTGGCTCCTAACGCAGGAGTCGTTTAAGGCCGATTTACGCGCCATCTCGGCCAGGTACAGACATGTGTACTATCTACATGAAAGCGGTAGAGACATCTCAGATGTGCGTCTGGAGGGCGGCGGCTTGTTCATCTTCGGCGACCACGACGGCCTTTCGCCGGAGGACGAGGAGCTTCTGTCTAGACGCGCTATATGGATCTCGCTTGGGCCGTTGCCGTATATGTCTTGGCAAGCCGCGGCGTATGTGGCGTACGTGCTTAAGAGACTATCTTAATTAACGGGTATAATCGTCAGTGGTTTCCGAAAAGCTGAGGAGGGTCGTGAACTTGGACAGGATAGGGAGACGCATCCCCCTGAGCCCAAACCTGCTCACGTTGGCGTCTGGGCTAGTCGCTTGGGGCGGCGTGCCTCTGGTGCTGATCTACGGCTTCCCGCCGTGGCTGTTCATATTGGTCTCTGGTCTGCTAGACGGGCTAGACGGCGCAGTCGCCAGAGGCAGAGGCGTAGTCTCCAGAGGGGGGGCTTTTCTGGACTCGTTTCTCGACAGATATTCCGACGCCGCGTATTTAGCCTACTTCTGGGGGCGCGTGGATCCGTTGGTGATCTACGTCGCTTTGGTGGGGACCTACGCGATAAGCTACGCACGGTGCAGAGGGGAGGCGCTCGGCGTAGAGGTTAGGGGCGTGGGGTTTATGGAACGCGGCGAGAGGGTTGCCTACCTTTTCCTGGTTGCAGTCGCGGCCTCCGCCTTTCCCCTCCTTGTCTCGCCCCTTCTCTATCTATACACGGCGTTGGTGAGCGCGGCGGCTCTCTACAGAGGCTTCGCTGTGTTTAGAAGGCTAAGTTTTAAATAGTGGGTCTGGTTGGCGCATAGTGAGCGTAGTTGCTAAGGTCTCTAAAAGTAGCGTGGTGAAGAGGGAAGTTGTGAATAAGGATGTCATGGAGGCTGTTAAGGACGTGGCCGTAGAACTGATAAAGTCCTGGGATCCCTCGTCGTCAGATTTCATCATCCTTAGGGATTACTACTCGGTGTCGTACCCAGCGCCTCTGACGAGGGAGTTGCTGGAGAAGATCAGGAAGTACTCCCCGAAGAGGGTGGAGAACAGGGTGGAGGTCGCGTTGCCGATTTTCGAGATTGTCCACGGAGCGCAGTGGGCCGGGGAGAGCCTCCAAGTTGGCGACGCCACGGTTGTGTTTCCGTATATAGACGACGCCACCACCGAGGAGGTTCTCAGAGGCGTGGTGCAGAGTCTCTCGGCGCCTGAAGAGGAGGAGGCGTTTGAATAGGGGCCCGGGCGTTATATTAGACGTGTCGCGCCTCTAAGCTCCTCGATAGATACGCCCATCGCCTCAAGTATCTGTTCAAGAGACGTGCTGACGTATTCTAGATATTTCTTCTCGTCTATCTCGTCTATCCTCGCAAGCTGGATCGGCTTGACCCCCGCGGAGTCCTTGGTTTTTATTATGATTATTGCGTCGCCCTTGCCCACATTGATGCCGTATTTCATGAGTTGCTCGGCGGCTTTCACGTGTTGAGGCTTGTTTTTGGTGTATTCTTCTAAGTTTTTGCTTAGGACCATCTTTATGCCGAGTTTGTCTAACGTGATCTTCTTCTCTTTTATCTTGGTCTCGGCCTCTTTCACCATTGCTATTATTATATCTCTTGTTTTTACTATATCATATACCGAATTTATATTTTTCAAGTTGTTTATAATATCTTCCACTAATTCTTTTACAAAGGGTGGCGCGTTGCGTTTCTTAGCCACTATGCCCTTGACAATGACGCCGCCGTCTTTGGTTACGCCGAGGTAGTTCTTCTTCCGTCCGCTAAACATCACAAATTTATATATTTTATCTAGCTCTATATCTATACCAATATTCTCTGTGTATTCAATAAGTTTTTTGATTTTATCCTCTGTAACGTTCCATAGAAACAGCGAGTCCGTATCGCCATATACAGGTATCAACCCCAGCTCCGTGGCTTTCAGAACTGTGCTGGTCATGATGTATCTGGCTAGCGCCGTGGTGAGCTCCGCCACAGGTGGACAATACAGCGGGAAGGTCTCTGCGCCGAAGACGCCGTATGACGCGTTTATAAAAACCTTCATGGCGCTCTGCACCACGTCGTAGAGCTGTCTCTCGGCGGGGGTCGGCGCTTTTTTAGCTAGCTTCTTGTAGACGTGCACTCTAAGATCTCTCAAAATGCCGACGAGCGTGCTTGTGAGGCCGGGCTTGTCGCGGCACACGGTGTGTGGGAGCTCGGGTAAGGGCCTTTCGGCGTCGGGCTTGCAGTTGACGGTTTCGTAGGACAGGTTCCACTTGCTTATTATTGTGGGGTACAGAGAGGCGAAGTCTAGCACATACACGTCGAAAAATATGCCCAGCGGCGGGTCCAACACGACGGCACCGGCGTATTTCTTGCCCTTTATGATGGCCTTGGTGTGTACAGACCCCTTTTCCTTCAAGATATCCTCCTTGTTGGGTATGAGCCAGCCCCTTCTTCTGTGTTCGTAGTAGAGCATGTTCCGAATCCACGCAGAGACCTGCGACCTGGTGATGTCTTCAATAGGCATCTTGGCGATTCTTGAGAGGAGCAAGATGAGCTTCATGACCATCTCGTCGTTGTACAGGGTGAAGTAGAGCGTTATCAACGCGTCTCTGTAGTTATACTCGGCAAGCTCCCAGTAGCCCATCCTCGAGACGTTTTTCTGCCTCTCAAGCTTGCCCACGCCTAGGATAGCATACGCAATGCCGTCAAGTCCCCTCTCCCCCCTGTAGACCCCGCCGAACGCATACGCCTCTATCGCCTTAATCGCGAAAAACTTGTACATGTCTATGTGGACGCCGGGCGCCACGCTGACGTAGTCTCTCTTAGCCGCTATAGGCATCTCCTCCTTGGATATTCCCAGGGCTAGAGCCCTGTTGTAGATGTAGGGCAGGTCGAAGTTGTCGCCGTTGAATGTCACAACTACAGGATACTGCGTAATCGTCTTCAACACTTCTCTAATCAGCTCGTATTCGCTATCGAAAAATATTACCTCGTAGTCCGGTCTGTATCTCAATTCTGCGTCGTTGCCCGGCCTGCGTAGCATTAATACGCGTCTAAGCCCGTCGCTGCCCACCAGCGCCACCGAGATGACCTCATACTCCGCCTCCCTCGGATCGGGTATCTTGTTCTCCTGAGGCGTGTATATCTCGACGTCTATGGCCACCCTCCGGATGTGGGGCACCGGCGCTTGGAACAGCGGGATCCACTCCTCGGCGATTTTGCCGTATTCTGGCTGGAACACGTTGCCGAGTGTCGACTTGATCTCCGGCGGGATGGAGATCTCCACGGGGGTCAACCCATTGCCGTTTGACCGGTACCACATCCCTGGGATGATGTTGCGGTCGAAGAGGTAGCTGTGGTGGTACTTTATCCTAGACTCCCAAGTCTCTCTCAATATGTCTCTCAACGAGTTCTTCCCGCCGCCGACGGAGAGCGGGTCTTTGGCATATACCTTCGTAACTAGGATTTTTTTGTCGTGTAAAGCGTCGTATTTCTCCTCCACGTCGAAGTGGCTGAAGCCCGGGCGGCGTAGCACCTCGGGCATCTTTTCCGCTATCTCTTCAGGCGTCTTGTTGGTGATAAGGTAAGGCCTGTGTCCCGTGTTGTCGTACCAGTAATACACAGTATCGCCGACTGGGTCATAGAGCTTCACGAGGGCCTTCCCCTCAGCTCCGTCGTAGACAATGGATAAAACAACAGATGGGGGTATGGCGTTGGAGATGACGCCTTTAATCCGGCTTTCCTCGATCGCCTCGCCCTCGTATTCCTTAACCTCTTCCTCAAATTCTTCAAACTCCTCCTCGAACTCGCCCACGTCTATTAGTGGGTGAGGGTTAAAAACGAAATTGGCGGTAATATCGCCGGCGTTAAAGCTTATAAAGTATTCCTACATGGATGTTCGTGGTAATTTACGTTTCGCCACATAGGACAGACAACAAGACCTCGGCGGCCACGGACCTCAAGCGAATTATCGTAACCGAGATCATAAACGAGGCTATACAAGGCGTGACAATTCTCGACGAGCGAGGCGTGCCCCTCATACATCACCTCCCCAACACATTAACCGCGAAGACGCTGAGACAAGTCACCAACCTAATCGAAATAATTAACATCATCAGGCAGAACCAAGATGAGAACCTCGGCGACTTCCACTACGTCACCGTGAAATACGCCAACTACAAAGTCGGCATATTTGAGTTACCCAACAAGAAGGGCTGGCTCATAGTATTCGTCAATCCGCTGTGGCACATAGAAAACCTGTTGCCGAAAATACGTCAGTTCGCCCACAGGATAAGCCAAAGCGTCACTTAGCCCTCCCCAGCCTCTGGTGAGCCGAAGCCAGCTCGTTTCTTGCCAGCGCGATTAACAGGTTCAGCTCGCCGGCGAGCACGGCCGCGGCCACTATTTCCGCAAACTTCAACGCGTTGGTCCCCGGCGGATCGCCGGGGCCCGCAATGCCGAGAAGCGCCAACGCCTCCCTCTGGGTGGGCAGGCCGGTGCCTCCGCCTACCGTGCCGACCTCCAAGCTCGGCAGGAAGACCGAGATGTAGAGCCCGTCTTCCCTAGGCTCGGTGGAGGTTATGCCCATGCTGGACTCCACCACCTGGGCCGCGTCTTGTCCCGTCGCTATGAACACGGCGGCTACTATGTTGGCGAAGTGGGCGTTGAAGCCGTATGAATGGGCTAAGGCGGAGCCTATGAGGTTCTTCCTCACGTTTACATTGTGGACGTCCTCCGCAGTTATGCCGAGCCTCTCCAAAACCTCTTTCTTAATTACGGCCTCCGCCACAACTGTCTTCCCCCGGCCCAGCAGGAAGTTTACGGCGTTGGCCTTCTTATCTACGCACATATTGCCGCTGAGCGCGACGAGCCTCGCCTTTGAGAAATGCTCATGGATGTACCTCGCCACGGCCTCAGATGCTATAGTCGCCATGTTCATGCCCATGGCATCCCCCGTGAAGTACACCAGCCTCAGCCACACGTAGTTGCCCACGACGAAGGGCTGCACCTCCTTAAGCCTCCCGTGTCTAGTCGTAGACTCCGCGGCTTTTTTCAACTCATCGAAGTGCTGATGTACCCACTCCACGAACTCCACCGCGTCTATAAGCGAAGGTAGCCTAAACAGCGGGGCCCTTGCCATTCCGTCCTTCAGCACCTTGACCCTTGCGCCGCCTGACTCCGTGACGAACTTGGCCCCCCTGTTTACCGAAGCCACCAGAGCCCCCTCGGTGGTGGCCAGCGGGACGTAGTAGTGGCCGTTGGCGTAGTCGCCCCTTACAAGCAGAGGCCCCGCAACGCCGACGGGGATCTGCACGGCGCCGATTGCGTTCTCTATGTTTCTGCCCACCACAGTGTTTAGGTCTATTATGGTCTTGCCGATGTTCTCCAGCCTCACGCCCGTCGCCTTCTCTAGGTACTGGCGCCGCGCCTCAGCCGCCTTGTTGGCATCTCCGTATATCTTCTCGAACTCGTGAAGCTTAGGTTCCATTAGAAACATTTTAATAAGTTGGCTTTATAACCTTTCGATGAAAGACGTATTCCTAGCCGGGGCCGCACTTTATCAAGCAGGCAGGCACTACGGAAAAAACATCGACGACATAGCCGCCGAGGTCCTCGACAAGGCTCTTTCAGACGCCAAGGCCGACATAGACGCGTTGTTCGTCGCCTCCTCAACCACCGAGCTCGCCAACAAGCAACAAATCTTGGGGGCCTACGTGTTGGAGGCCCTAGGCCTAGACAAAATCCCGGTGTACAGGGTGGAAAACGGAGACGGGTCCGGAGGCGCCGCCGTGGCTCTTGCCTACCACGCGCTGAGGTCTGAGGAGCATAACTGCGTCGCCGTGGTGGGCGTCGACAAGCCCAACGACGTCTTAAGCAACCAGCAACAGGACATATACGCCGCCACCCTCGACACGTATTTCGAGCGGTACTTCGGCATAACGCCTCTGTCCTACGCAGCGCTCATGGCCAAGATGTACCTCAAGAAGTATGAATACAAATACGAAGACCTAGCCCAGTGGGCTGTTTTGATGCACAGCCACGGCGCGGGGAACCCCTACGCATACTTCAGGAGACAGATAAAGCTGGAGGACGCGGTCAACAGTGAAATAGTAAGCGAGCCTCTGCGGCTTTACGACATAGGCCCCCTCGCAGACGGCGCTGCGGCTGCGGTGCTCTGCAACAGCAGGAAAGAAGGGCCGCGTATACTGTCTGTCGCCACCTCCACAAACACGGCGGCCTTTAACCTAAGGCCGGACTACGACACTCTTTATAGCCTAAACGAGGCGGCGAGACGCGCCTTCGAGAAGGCCAAAATCACCCCAAGAGACGTGGCGACAGCCGAGGTACACGACTCCTTTTCCATCTTCGGGGTTCTTGCGGTGGAGTCGCTGGGCTTGGTGAGGAGGGGCGGCGCCCTCGCCGCGATGAAAGACGGCGACCTGCCCGTGAACCTAAGCGGCGGCTTTAAATCTAGGGGAAACATGCTGGGGGCCACGGGGGTTTACCAGCTCGTGGAGGTGGCTTGGCAACTGATAGGCAGGGAGTTTAAGCGCGTAGACGGGAGCTACGGGGTGGTGCACAGCATGGGTGGCGTCGACAAAGTTTCGACAGTTGTTGTTGTAGGAGTATGACAAAGTATAAAAACTCGTTTTAGGGTAGGGACATGAGACACGAGTCGGTGCCGATCTACTGGAGGAACATCCCCCATTACTACCGTCTGGTCGCCAGGCGGTGCAAGAAGTGCGGGGCCGTGTACTTCCCGCCCGTGGTGAAGTGTAGGTGCGGCTCCACGGAGCTTGAAAACGTCGAGCTCCCCCGCGAGGGCAGATTGGTGGAGTATACCGTGTTGCACCAAGTCGGGACTGACTTCCTGAAGCAGAAGCCTCTGATTGTGGGGCTTGTGGAGCTCCCCAACGGCGTAAGAGTGGCAGGGCAGATAGTCGACGCCCAGCCGGATAAACTCGCGCCGGGGGCCAAGATGGAGGTGGTGTTTCGGAGGGTGATCGCCGACGGGAAACACGGCTTGGTTATGTACGGGTACAAGTTCAGGCCGGTGGGTGGGATATGAGCCGCGTAGGCGTAGTCAGCTGGGGCGCCTACATCCCTAAGTACCGCATAAGGACCGAGGAGGTGGCCAGGATATGGGGCGACGACCCCCTCCGCATAGTAGATGTGTACCTAGTGGACGAGAAAAGCGTCGAGGGCTTAGACGAAGACGCCGTGACAATCGCGGTGGAGGCCGCCAGGCGGGCCATCAGGAGGGCTGGGATCGACCCGAGGCGTATAGGGGCTGTCTACGCAGGCACCGAGTCTAAGCCGTACGCGGTTAAGCCCATCTCCTCCATACTTGTCGACGCGCTGGGGCTCAGCAACAACGTGTTTGCCGTAGACATGGAGTTCGCATGCAAGGCCGGTAGCGAGGGTCTCGTGGCGGCCATAGGACTTGTGGACTCCGGGAGGGCGGAATACGGCATGACCGTCGGCACGGACACGTCGCAGGGAGAGCCCGGTGAACACCTAGAGTACTCAGCCAGTAGCGGCGGTGCGGCCCTCATAGTGGGGAAAGACGGCGTAGCCGCGGAGCTTGAGGCCATGTATTCCTTCGTCTCAGACACGCCCGACTTCTGGCGTAGAGAGGGGTCGCCGTATCCCATGCACGGCGAGGGCTTCACAGGCGAGCCCGCCTATTTTAGACACATAGTGGGGGCGGCCAAGGGGCTTATGGAGAAATACGGCTACAAGCCGAGCGACTTCACCTACGTGGTGTTTCACCAGCCAAACGGCAGGTTCCCCGTCCGCGCCGCCTCCATGCTAAACATCCCGATGGAAAAGATCAAGCCGGGCATAGTCGTCACACACATCGGAAACACATACAACGCCTCCGCGCTTATGGGCTTCGCGAGGGTGCTGGACACGGCCAAGCCAGGCGACAAGATCCTGCTGGTGCCGTTTGGAAGCGGCGCCGGCTCCAACGCCTTTGTGTTCACGGTAACCGACCTAATAGCTGAGAGGCAGAAAACAGGGGTGCCCACGGTTGAGGAGATGCTACGCGACAAGATATACGTCGACTACGCGCAGTATCTCAAAATGCGTAAAATGATCAGGCTACTTGAATAATATAGGCGCTTAGAGAAATACCGGCGGCATTAGGTGTCTAGTCATCCCGTTCTAGCCACTTCTCTATGTCGTCTGCGAGCTCGGCGAAGCGTTTGAAGCCGTCTAGATGCTCTCTGTAACACTCCATCATTATCTTGCCGTTGCTCCTCTCAATTATCCTCGGCTCCCTCCCCGTAAGGGCCTTAATCAGCGCCGAGAACCTCTCGGCGTCTGCCTCTCTGCCGTCGGGGTCGGCCCTAGCCGTGGCGAAGCCCAAGGCCGCGTTGTCTTGTCCGACCGTTTTGACGTCGGGGTGTGGTATGAGTATGTAAGGGTGGGCGTGTGGGTTAATCAGTACGATGTCTTCTGTGGCGTTGTCGTAAACGGGGTGAGGCTGGATCAGCCGTATTGCCGCGCGGTGGAGGAGTGTGTTGAGGAGATGCTAAGAGACTATGGGAGGGAGGTGGAGAGGTTGAGGGAGCCGCCTGTGCCTGCTTTGGTCATCAAGATCGACCCCGTGGAGGAGCTTCTGCGGGAGTGGCCGGAGCTGGGGGCGTTTGGTACGGAGTGGGTTAGGAAGTGGCTGGATCTTAGGGAGAGGTTAGTCGAAATCGCGAAAGTTATGCGTAGATTTCCGTGGATGGTTGATGTGGTAAAACAAAGGCCTACGAGCACCCTCCACCCCTACACGGTGGAGGTTTACGTGGCGAGAGATGGGTCTGAGGCGTGCCTCTCCCTCACCTCGTCAAAGGCGTACTGCGCACAAGACGGAGTCGTGAAGGAGGTCAAGCTAGAGCTTGAGTTTAAACGATACGAGACGTACGAGGATAAGACAAGAGAGGTGTACAGACCAAAGGGTCTGCTGGCCTACGCCGCGGCGGCGAGAGAATACGTGAGGCTACTCTAACCGTGGTTGATAATACTATTCGAATAATACAGCCCCTTTAAACACCAGCAAAAAAAGTCGTGCCTCTTCCTATACATGCCGAAAAGGCAGACCGACAAAGTTTTTGAGCGTAAAGAACAGGTCATAGAGTACCTCAAGACATATGGAGAGCTCACCACCAGCCGGCTTATACAGATGACGGGGCTTAGCCACTCGCAGATATTCTACATCCTCAAGCTCTTGGAGAAAGAGAACCTCGTCAAAGAGGTGAAGAGGGGGAAGATAGCCTACTGGAAACTAGTGGAGGCAAAAGAGGCCTAACTTTTTAAAAACAGGCAACCATAGCAGTGGTGATTTCTGAGCTGTACAAAGCCGGAAAAGCCAAACAAGAGGCGTTGGGCGTCTTAGCCAAGACGGTGATATGTGCAAAAACTGGATGCCTCGCGTCAGGCCCGGAGGTCGTCGTCGGCAACGTGACGTTGCAACTAACAGACGCCGTAGCCCCGGCCCCCAGGCCGAAGCCCGCCAAAGAGACTAGGCAAGAAAAGTTGCCGCCCCGCCAGCCGCAACCGAAACCCGAAAAGCCCCCCAGCCCCCAGCCCCCGAAGCCGCAGGAGCCGTCGAGGACGACCCCCTTAAAGGAGCCGCAGAGGGAAACTAAGGAGGTCGGAGAGGCGAAAAAAGAGGAAGCCAGCTGGGATAGGCTGGTGTCTCTACTTGCCGAGGAGACAAAAATCGAGAGGACGAAGGCCGAGTCCATCCTAAGCACCATATTTAACTACTTGGCGACCTACCCCAGCGCCGGGGTGCTGAGATTCATCGACGACGTTGCGAGGATGTCTAAAGCCGACCAGAGGACGGTGAGGACGGCGCTTGAGATCCTGAGGTCGTCAGATGTTGTGGAGATGAGGGAAGAAGGGGTGGTTAATTTAAAACGCGCAGTTAGACGTGAGGGCTTGCCTCTTTAACCCCTCTTAGCAGGTATATATATCTCAGTCCTGTGCCCCTTGGCCACCAGCACCAAGTCCCCTCTGTCGCGTAGATTCCTCAACACCTTAAAGGCCACAGACATCTTTATGCCGTATTTAGACGCAACTTCGTAGGGGGTGACGGCCTTCATGCCCTGCACCTCCTTGGCAATGGTCTGAAACACCTTCTCGTCGAGGGTCTGGATAGTCCTCTTAGCTGGAGCCTCCTCCTTCTTCGCCTCCTTCTTACCTTTCTGGGGTTGCTGAGCCTTTTCCTTCTCGGCTTTTTTAGCAAGCTGACTCAGCGTGGGACGCTTCTTCCCTCCCATAGGGACATGGGTGTGTGGTGTTTAAAAGATTTCTCCGGCCCGGAGTCTTGGTTTACGTATCAGAGTATTTCGCATCAGGCATATTTAAATACGGGTTTATAAACTGTCATATGTCTTCCAGAGGACCCGCATATCGCATTGAGAACATCGTGGCCACGGTGAATCTGGGGGTTGAGCTCGACCTGGAGAGGCTCGCCGAGAGGCTGACGATGGCCGAGTACAACCCCGACCAGTTCCCCGGCTTAATACTCCGCCTCACTAGGCCCAGAATCTCCGCGTTGATCTTCCGCACGGGCAAGATGGTGGCGACCGGGGCCAAGAACGAGGAGGATCTCAAAAACGCCGTGAGGGCCTTGGTAAAACTGCTCAGAGACCACGGGGCCGAGGTCCCCTTCGACCCCGAGGTGCAGATACAGAACATAGTGGCCAGCGGCAACCTCCACGCCGAGGTAGACCTAGAACAGGCGGTGCTAATGCTTGAAAACGCGATGTACGAGCCTGAGCAGTTCCCCGGCTTGATATACAGGATGTCCTCCCCACGTGTTGTTATCCTGATATTCGGCTCAGGCAAGATAGTATGCACAGGCGCCAAGTCGGAGAAAGACGTGGCCTCCGCTGTTCAGAAGCTGTACAACCAGCTCAAGGAACTCGGCGTGTTATACGTCGAGGAAGGCGGCGAAGAGGAACTGGGAGAAGAGTTCGAAGAGGAGTTGTGATCCTCCTATATGGCGAAAAATTCACAGACGTGGACCTCCCCCAGGTGATACCTACATGTGAAAGCTTCGACGCCAGGGTGATCCCCCTCGTCGGCGAGGACCTCCAGTGTCTTCACAGCGCCCTGCGGAAAGCCAGCCGCGGAGTCGTGCTGAAGACCAAGAGCAGGCTGTGGATATCCCTCGCCAGAGAACTTAGGGCTGACCTCACAATCTACGTCTGGGGCTTGCCCCTAAGGAGAAGGGGCGTAATACCGATATACCCAGCCGCCGAGTACCGGGGTCCGGGGGTTTACTACGTGAAAAACCGGCACGACCTCCGCGCGCTGGTGGGCAAGACCGTCGACGGCATCCTCCTCGACGCGAGGGGCTTCGACCCCCGGGCGGTGGAGCTCGCCGTAAAGGGCGAGCTGAGATGCGACTGCGTGCGGTGCGACGTCGCCGAGAGGCTGTTGTGTAACTGGTACAGGGAGGTGGAGGTGCTATGAGCGTGAAACGCAAGGGCTCGGCGAAGGAGAGAGAACTGGCCAACTTCTTCTGGGAGAGGGGATGCGCCGTTTTGAGAGGTTGCTCGTCGGGCGGCGGAGTCAGGAAGAGATACGTTCCTGACGTAGTCGCCATATGCAGAGGGCTGGTCCTGGTGTTTGAGGTGAAATACAGGTCTAGATACGCCCCCATAAAAATCGAGACGGATAAGCTGGAGAAGCTCATCGCCTTTGCGGAGAGGGCGGGGGGGAGGGCATATATCCTCGTGAAATACGGCAGAGAGCCTTGGAAGGTGCTAGACGCGGCCGAGCGGGTGGGCAGGGAGGAATACGAGAAGGCCGTGGAGCTCAGGGCCTTCATGGAGTCCCTCCTCTCGGCAAAGATAGACCAGTATTTTTAAATTAACAATTTACCGCATCTGTGGACCTTGGAAAAATCGTCGAGATGGCGAAGAGGCTGGGCGCCGGATCTGTGAAATATGTCAAGTACAGCTACACGCCGGCCACAGACACCTACCACGTGAAGATATATCTCGTGAAGCCCATTGAGTGGAGGGCGTTGGCGGAGCTGGTAAAAGAACTCGAGAGGAGCTTCTCAGTGAAGATATACGCGCCGCACGCCCGCGCGTTGCGGCTCGACCTCAAGAGGAAGTAGGAGGATAAAGTTAATATTCACCAAATCACTGCGGCATATGCAGATCAGATGGTTTGGGCACGCGGCGTTTATGGTGGAGACGGGAGGCGCGAAGTTGCTGATAGATCCCTGGATCTCCAACCCCCTCTCCCCGGCGGCTCCTCAAGACGTCATAAACGCAAAGCCCACACACATACTAATTACACATGACCACTTCGACCACCTAGGCGAATCTGTAGACATCGCAAAGGCCACGGGGGCCCCCATAGTCGGCACCTTTGAGCTGACGTTGGAGGTGGCGGAGAAGGGCATCCCGGAGGCCCAGACAATGCCCATGAACATAGGCGGCACGATCAAGCTGGGAGACGGCGTCGAGATCTACATGACGCCTGCGCTTCACACAGCCAACAGAGGCGCGCCCTCCGGCTTCGTCATAGCGACCCCCGAGGGCACCGTGTACCACGCGGGCGACACCGCGTTGTTTAGAGACATGGAGCTCATCGCGGAGCTATACGACATAGACGTGGCCCTCCTCCCCATCGGTAGTGTCTTCACCATGGGTCCGCGCGAGGCAGCCATAGCCACGCAGTTTCTGAGGCCGCGGAGGGTGGTGCCGATACATTACAACACCTTCCCGCTGATTAAGCAGGATCCGGAGGATTTCAAGGCACGCGTCGAGGCGGTTTCGAGGTCGAAGGTGTACATAATGAAGCCGGGCGACGTCTTGAAGATCTAACATTTTTTAATGGACATTTCCGAGGTTTTTCATGTCTGAAAGATTTGACGTGGTGGTGGCAGGTGCCGGCACCGCCGGCGCGTATGCCTCTTACCTCTTGGCTAAGGCGGGGTTCAAGGTGGCGCTCCTCGAGTCCAAGAGCGGGGGCGAAATAGGCGTCAAGACCTGCGGCGACGGCTTGGGCTTGCATCACGTCGAGAGGATGTCCCGCTACATCACGCCGAACCCCAAGGTGTTTCAGAACAAGATCGAAGGCGTGGAGCTGATAAGCCCAGACGAAAGAACTAGGTTGTTGATCCGGGGGGAGGGCTACGTGCTCGACAGGTTCGGGTGGGGCAAGTGGCTAGTGGAGGAGGCGGTGAGGGCTGGCGCGGCGCTCTACGAGGGCCACACCGCCACAGGCCCGATAGTGGAAAACGGCTCGGTGGTCGGCGTAAAGGCCGTGGAGAGGCGGAGCGGCGCCGCCAAGGAGTTCAGGGCCAAGGTGGTGATCGACTCGTCGGGTTCGGCCGCGGTTCTGAGGACGAAGTTGCTGGGGTGGCTCATCTCGGAGCCGTTGCATCCGGAGGACGTCTCCCACGCCTATAGGGAGATCTTATACGTGGAGGAGCCGCTGGAGAACCCCCAGTACATCAAGATATATCTCGACATGACGGTGGCGCCCGGCGGCTATTGGTGGATCTTCCCCCGCAACGCCACCATGCTAAACGTTGGGCTCGGCATATGGGGCGTGCTGAAGCAGAACCCCCGCACAAACTACGACCAGTACATCCTACCAAGGTTCAAGGTCAAGAGCAAGTACCACATAGGCGGTGGCTTCATACCGACGAGGAGGCCGCTTAAGTCGCTCGTGGGCAACGGCATAGTCGCGCTTGGAGATGCGGCTGCCGCCGTGAACCCCATCCATGGTGGCGGGATAGGACAGGCCTTGCTTTCGGCCGAGCTCTCCTCCAAGGTCATCACAAAGGCGTTTGAGGTCGGGGACTTCTCCGAAAAGACGCTGTGGGAGTACAACCTGCTCTACATGAAGGAGTGGGGCTACAGACAGGCGCA
>WYEI01000177.1 GCA_009903905.1 Pyrobaculum sp.
ATATATACCGCCGCAGACCTAAACAATTACAACAGAGCTCTGGCGGGGCGTATCTGATACTTCCAAACAACCTCGCCGTGCCGCTGACGGGCGACGCCCTGCTGAGCCGGACATGGGTTGCTTCAATATTCCCCAATGCGCCTTGGCTTAACTATATTTCTGAGACCCACGCCGTCATTAGGCGGAGGCCAGACGGCTGGTATATTGAGGATTTGGGTAGTCAATATGGCACATACGTCAACGGCCGCGACGTCAGAGGCGCCGGCGAAGTCAAACTAAACCCAGGCGACGTAATCTCTCTAGGCGGCGTATTTACGCTAGTCTTCCAGACCTAGACAACCTCTCCCTCTCGCCACCTTGCGGTTTGAAGTTACATCTTGGCCAACTTCTTCCCTCTCTGGGCTCTTCCTCAGTTATTCAATACCCGGCTCAAATGTTTAAGGCGAGAACATATGAGCGGATGCCACCGCTTATTAATTTGTTGACGAAGCAGTTATTGTTTTTCCTTCGTTGTATTTGTACTCTATGCTACGGATCGTCTCGAGTATTCGTTCCTTTTGGAAGTGGGCGGGGCCGGCAAGTTAGATACGTATTAGTCGCCGTCTGTGTAAGCTGTGTGTCAGTGGGTGGCTGAGTCTTTTGCTGTGAGGGCGGCGTGTCACTTGGGCTTCTCGGCGGCCTCTGTCGTCTCTTTCCATTTCTTCACCAGCGACGACGCGACGTCGGTTAGCCGGACGAGACCGCGGCTTGTGACATCAAGCGTGTAGAACTCTACATAGTGCCGCCTCCTCAGCTCTCTCCGGGTCCTCAACAACAGCGGCAAGTAGATGACCGCCTGTGGGTTGGGCACCACGATCCACATCCTCCGCCCCCAGCCCTCTCCATAGTCTCTACAAGCTTGTGAACCACCGTGCCTGTGCCGTAGAGAGTCTCGACCTCGACCACAAGCTAAGAACGCCTCTCCACGAAATCCTCCAGGCCATGGAGAAAGTTCTCAAGCGGCCCCCGAGATGCAGATAACTCCATGAACAATGCACAAGTAGGCTCTTGATAACAGAATCTTGTCTCAATAGATTTTTAACTACATAACGTCACGTATTTTTACATGAGCGGCCGCGTATGGGTTCCGTGTTTGGATTGCGTCAAAGATGTACTTGTCAGAGAGGGATTTAGGGATACTCCGTTGCAGGTTTGGAAGCCGGGGCAGGTCTTTGGCCTTGTAAAGCCGCTAGATGACGTATATGAGGTTCATGTCAGAGGCTACCAAGATGGAACTCTCGATGCCGAGATTGAGGTGTCGCGAGAATATCTAGAACACCTAATCTACGGCTCCTACCCCTACGACCATTACCTCATGGAGATATTAAAGAGACACAACATCCCCCTTAAAGTAGCGAAGCCGATAGAGAGTGCGCAAAAACCGCCGAAGCCGGCCACCCTAACTCCGTGGAAGCCATTGCTACTCATCGCCGCCGTAGTTGGGGTAATAGCGTTCATCGCCGCAACCTCATCAAGCGACGGCGATAAGGAACAGTCCAGCCGGAGGTAATTCCGTCGCCAGCTCTCAATTACAGTAATCGTCTCGCCGTCATGCAACGCCGGCTCGTCAAGCGTCTCAGATCACGCCACAAACCGAGCGCGTTGAAAACTGAAACAAACGCACTTCCGGCGCGATTACGCCAAAAAACTCAAACATATTGTCTGCCAGATGCTTCGCCAAGGTGGAGACCGCCAAAAATCTCGACGACTGTGGGTTGATTGAGAAGCTGACGAATTATAAATACCACAGAAGCTGAGGTATGGAACGCTTTGAAGTAAACTTTTTGCTCAGATGCGCCGTGGATTTCCCTCTGCGGGATGAGCTGGAGTGTTGCGGCATTAGGCTTAAGGTTAACAATGGCGTCGTCTACGGGACCGCGACTGTAGATGCTGTGAATAGGGAAGAAGCTAGGCGGAAGGGGGATCAGCTAGCCGAGGACGTTGCCTCGGCCTTGACCCTTGTACTCGGAAGAGCCTTAGTGGTGGAGCAGGTAAATGTAGCCAAAGTTGGCAGACAACGCGAAGGAGGTATATCTGCGCAACAACAAGCTCCAGTTCGAATCGACAGACGCGCCGATTATACGATGACTTTTAGCGGCGCGTGTCAAAACGCGTCTGATGTGCCTGGGATAGGTGGCAGACGCCTAGAGACTTGCCGCAGAAGGGGCGGCAAGATAGGGGTCGTATGCTACATGCGCTACATATAGAGCTCGCTGGCGCCGTAGCGAGGCGGCTCGGGGGGACGGGCCGGTGAATGTATAGCGCCTGCGCTTTGGCTTGATGTTTAGAAAACTAGTGGTATTTCTTTTCTTGTCTGGGCGATTGCTTCGGCGGGTGGTTTGAATAGTGCTTCTATGTTTTTCTCTATGAGGAATGCGTATTTGGAGGCGTGTTCTTGGAGTTTTGAGGTGTCTATTTGGGTCTCCGCCAGCTTGGCTACGGCGTCTACTAGCTTGAGGGCGGCGCCGACGTCGGGGCCTACGCGGCCTACGAGGTCGTTTAGTATGAGCATTACGTCTCTGTGGCTTGTGACTTTGCTGCTGTCTACGAGTCTTTTGATGGCGGTGAGGAGCTTGGACTCGGCGATTAGGAGGGCGCCGTCTATGCTTCTGTCTAGCACCGCGTCTAGGTAGGCGCCTTCAAGCCCGGCCACTGTGGCTTCTTTTATGGGCTCGAAGCCGTATTGTTTGAACTTCTCCACGAGGCCTTCCTCGGTGACGAAGTAGACCTTGTCGCTTTCCTTGTCCCCCACCGCCGGCATGGCGGATAGGCATGCCACCAGTTTGACCTTGTTTTCTTCGGCCCAGTCTAGGACCTTGTGGATGAATTCGGCGTATATCTGCGGGGGGATGGGGACGTGTTGTCTAATGGCCACGATGCCGGCTTGGCGGGAGTAGAATATCCTGTGGGGGAGCTTCGCGGCGCCGTTTACAACTGCTATCACGGGGGGCATCTCTGTGATCCGTATGGCTCCTATCTCCTCCATGGACAGGGCGTCGATTAGGTACTCAACCGCCACTACCCCCGCGAGGGAGGGCTCGGGGCATGAGAGGACTAGTATGTTTTTTCGGTCTCTGGGGAGGCCGCTTATCTTCACCTCTAAACGCATGTATAAACGCCGCGCCTGGGTATATAAATGTTGTACGCCGCCAATATTTTTAAAGTGGGAGGCACCTTCCTCCATGCCGAAGGCAGTGGCGTTCCACGGCTACAGGAGCTCCCCCTCGAACATACAGTGGCTGACCCAGCCCCTCTGGGAGGCTGGGTTTGGGGTGGCGGCTCCCACAATTAGGGATGTTGAGGATGGGTACGAGGCTGGGCTTAGGGAGCTTCCGGTGGAGGTGGCGGCTGGGCACAGCATGGGTGGCACCGTGGCGTTGCTCCTGGCGGCGAGGAACCCCGGCTCTGTGAAGTGCGTGGTGGTGGTGGCGGCGCCGGTGGACCGGAGGCTGCAGCTGCAGTACCTCCTCCAGTCGGAGGACCCATACCTCAGGAAGCTGGCGAACCACCTAGCGTCCCTCGGTAGCAAGCTGGAGCTGACCTCGCCGTCCCGCTTCATTGGTAGCAACATGCCTCCTGTGCTCTACATAAGAGGTTCGGAAGACCACGTGGTTCCTAGGACGCATGTGGATATCTTGGCGGGGCTCTCGGATAAGTTCAACTTCCCGCTGGAGGTTGTGGAGGTGCCGGGGATGGGCCACGCGCCGCAGACGGAGGAGCAATTCAGAAAAGTCGCTGAGACCGTAACCCGCTTTGTTAAAAGCTGTATATAGAAGTCCCACGTCTCCCGACCGTCGGCGCCGATTTCGCCGGTAGCGCCGGGCGGGTGGGCCCGTCCAGCGCCGCCGGCTTATCCCCCGTGCCCGCAGGTGTGGGGCCCCTGGGGCTGGGCCTGGGGGCGGTGGGGAGACGTGGGACGTTGTATGGTTTGCGCGTGTTATTAACAGTGGGTTTGTTTTATTTGGGTGATACGTCAGCCCAGCTTGGGGAGGGCTCCTTTGGCGAAGAGCTTGGTGAGGAGGGTTTTGTTGACTTTGTATATCGAGCCTGCGACTTCCGCGATTAGTTTGTCGGAGGGTTTGCACTTCTGGAAGCCGAGTTTTAGGCAGTAGGTGTATTTCTGTATTTTTAAGTCG
>WYEI01000200.1 GCA_009903905.1 Pyrobaculum sp.
CGGTCGGCGAACTCCACCACCAAACCCGGCGCAAGCTCCAGCTCCACCCTCCTCACATGTCCACATCAGCAGACCTTTTAAAACTGCGAGCCCCAGCACCCCTCAGCCCCCACCCCAACAAGGCCGCCCACCGCCACCCCACGAGCCGCATACGCCATCAAACACGGCAGATCGCCCCCTCGGCAACAGCACCCCCATATATAGACCCCGCAAACCTCCATATGCCGGCATGGGCAACCGCCACATTTTTATGCCGGCACACAACCACGTGGTAGTAGAGTATGTGAAGAGACCTCAGCCCAAGCCTGGCGACGCGGCGCATGTGGGGCTAGGCTCTGGAGGCGTTGGCAGAGGCCCGTCTTGCCCCTCCGGGCACGGAAGACGCTCACCGCCGCTAGAGCTAGTAAGAGTAAAAACCCTCGTAAAAACCGAGGAAAAGCTGAGGCGGTGGTGCCTAAGGCCCGGATGAAGACCTCGGCTAGGCATCCGGAGAGGTAAGGCCATGCAGAGCCATGGATCTCCGCCGTCCTCCGCCTCCCCAACTGCCAGCACCAACTCATGCGGCGAGCTGTCGAGACGCCCCACGCGGCAACCAACGTAGCGTCTGCGGCGCATGTGCTGGCCAAACGCGTGGAGTCGCTTAGCCCCGCGTCGAGGGGCGGCGAGTCGGAGAGACGCTGGAGGAGCTAAGACAAGCCCTCACGCGCCGAACTGACGCGGCCCCACAAGGCAGGTAAGGTCGAAAACCTCCTAGGGCCGCCACAGCCAGCCACCTTCCTAGATCAGCCCCTCGGCAGAGATGCCCGGCAACGAGGATGAACGAGACCGTAAAGAGCACCACCCTACGGCTGCCTGCGGGAAAACGCGACGCGCGCCTATCTCAGCCGAGGGCCCCCTCCATAGACGGCGGCAAGTCGCGCTACGGCGTGAGACCTAGAGACTAGGCCGGAACAGCCCACCGAGCAGAACAGAAGGCGCGGCGGCAGACGGAGGAGTCGTTCGAAACCGCCAAGGGGCACCTCCACGAAGCGTAGAGACAGAGGGCAGAGCTCAGCTCTACATCTCCCCAAGGACAACCTCCAGCGTGACAACTTCTCTTTTGCTCTCTATGAGCCATATCTTGAGTTCCTTTGCCCTCTGGACAGCTGAGGGCTCTGCGACTAGGGTGTAGAACACCGGGACGAGTTTTCCGGAGATTTTGTCGGGTTGTCTGCGCAACAGCTCCTGCGCCCTTTCCAGGGCCTTCTCTACGTCGCGGCCGCCGGTCCTGACCTTCGCCTCGCCGACTGCGGTGAGCACGCCGGCGTTGCAGTAGATGTCAAACTCGTAGTCGGCGTCTAGGCGCAGCCTCTCCGCTACACATTTATAGCCCCTCTGCTCCAGCAAATACTGAACCATGTCGCGCCCACTATCCTCCACACTCACCGCTATGGCTTCAAACTGCTCCTTAGTCGCCATCTTGTCCTCAATACGCTTTATGTCCCCCTTTGTCGCCATAACGCCCTCGATGCGCTTTATCTCGGCTCTTAGTTGCTCCACCGCCGTCTCTAGGTCTTGCTTGGTGGCGTATTGCTTGAGATCTTCCTTGGTTGCGAACTTCTCCTCAGACCATCTCTTCAGCTCCTCTAGGTCTTGTTTTGTGGCTAACTGCTTGAGGTCCTCCTTGGTGGCTACGTTGAGAGGTACGGCGATGGATCCAGCAACAGCCTGCGCCAGCTTTAGCTTAGCCTCTGGGTGTCTAGTGAGTAACTCCAGCAACGCTTCAGCCGCGCCTCCGTCAGACCTCAAAGCATCCAGCATGAGGTCTCTGAGAAAAGACGGCTCTCTCTCCACAAGCTCCCTCAAAGCCCGCTTAAGAATTTCAACATCCACGGTATAATGTTTACCCTTTTTAAAAAGCTTAAGGCGGGCCACGGCGCCGGAGGGCCAGAGCTATGCGGCGCCACCTGCCGCGTACGGCCTCAGGCAAGTCGCGGCGCAGACAAGAAACTGCGGCGTCCGCAGGCCGTACAGGCGGAAAGATACAACAGATCACAGAACCCCGCACCCCCGGCGCCCGCAACGACAGCGCAACCCCAGCCGCCGCCGAGAAGAGGCACGGTGTAGCTCATTAAATTGTTGTCAACACCACCTCTCCCCCTCCGAGCACTGCAGATTACATTGTTCGTGGATTAGGTATATCTTTGCGCTTAGCACCCCACCGCCAACGCCCAGCCTACCATCTGCCTGACACACTAAGGAGCCCCAAGGCACATCGCCCCCGCGCACTTGGCCAACGCCAGTAACGATTTTATTATCTAAACCGCAAACCAGCCTCCTGTCTGTTGTTACGAAGCCATAGCCCCTATTCAACGCCGTAGCTACCAGCAGGATGTCTACTGCGTTGTCCAAACCCTTGCAAGAGACCTTGAACCACACGCCCCATAGACCTTTACCACCTCCTTCGCCACCTCAAAATCACCATAATCCATACCTAACACCCCGGCCGATCCACACCCATCGCCACGGCTCACCGCCTCCACCTCGGCATATCGTTCCTTAACCAACACCCAGCGAAAGACCAGCCCAGCGACGAAAGGCCTCGCCCCCTATAGGGGGCAAAGAAGAGGTTTTTAAACACGAACGTTCCGTCCACCTGACGAGGATGTCCCCGGCGCATCCCTGTAACTCCACAGCCCCGGTCCGACCAAACGACGAAGGCGGACAAGGGCGCCAACCAACGCGATATCTCAGTCTGTGCCGCCAGTGTTCTTGAAGTATTTTAAAATTATAGCGAATTATCGCCGACATCTGCATCACGCCCCACACTCCATTCCCCAATAAAATACGGCCAATAGGTCATCCGCCTAGGAGGCAGGACCTCCGCCAACCTATCTAAGTCAGCAAGACTGGGATTCCGCCTCCTAGCATCCTCCACCACAGAACCCACGTACCCAGCCAAACTAGGAGATCTCCGCGCCTCCATGAAGGATCCCTAAAAACATGAATCTTTTGCCCGCCGGAGATACGTTCCCCGCTGGGAAATGCTCCCCATCAATAAGCTTATTAAGTTCAGCCGGCGTTTATACGGTGTCTCAGCAAGCCGAGCAGAAAGGGTCTGTCGAAGGCCTTGAAGAGCTCCACCGCGAATACCCCGAGGTAGTTTCCCTAGCTGCTAAGCTAGCCAGCGGCATGCAACTGAGCAAGAACGACATCTCAATATTGAGGGAGGCCGCGGAGGCCATGGGCTGGGACGGGGACGACGCCGCAGACGAGTTGAAGAACTTGGCGGCGAACCCCTCCGAGAGGGTCGAGAAGTACGTGGAGCTGTTCCAGAAGTACTACGGCGAAGCACACAGGCTACTGGAACGAGGAGACCACCCACAGGCGGCCGAAAAGCTGTGGGGAGCCGCAACCGCCCTCATCAAGCTGCACGCAGCCCTCAGAGGGGTATTCGTAGCCGCGTGGAGCCACGGCAAGCTGTACAACTACGTCACCCACAACGTAGAACACAGGCAGGCCTTCCGCGACATGCTTAAGGCAAGCGAGGTGATGCACAGATACTTCTACGAGAGAGACCTCGACCCAGCCACCTTCAAGGAGCACTGGGAAGACGCCGTCAGACATATAGAGAAAGTCAAAGACGTCGTACTCCTCCGTTAGCGACCGGGAGCGAAGCTCCGACAACATATCGGCGGCGTGCCTACGGCTCGGCCAGCGCCCTCCTCACCGCCTCTCTATGCAGTGGGGTGTGCCAGGCCACGCGCCTCCCCACGCCGATTTCGGGGTCCTTTTCGGGCGGGGGCTGGTCCATCCAAGCCCACCCCTCCCTCCTATACATGTGGTAGGTGATTAAATTCCTCTCCTCCAGCTCGTCGATCAACTCCTCCGGCGCGTCGGGACTCCAAAGCGCGTCCGGGTCCTCCACCGCCGCCTCCAACGGCTACGACAAGCGCCGAGACGACAACATATATGCGCTGGAGGAGATAATCGGACGCTTCATAGAGGCGGCGCAGAGGGGGCTGTGGAAGGCAGACGCGGATATGCTGGAGAGACTCAACGAGATTTACAACTATGTTGAAGCTGTGCTGGAGGCCGACGTGACGGGCGAAGCGCAGGG
>WYEI01000140.1 GCA_009903905.1 Pyrobaculum sp.
TTAAAAAGGCGGGCCGTAAGGCCCACTGGCGGCGGTAGTCTAGCCTGGTTTAGGATGGCGGCCTGCCAAGCCGTTGATCCCGGGAGGGAAAACCCCGGGAATTCAAATCCCGGCCGCCGCACCACTACTTCTGACATGTCATTAGGACTCATAAGTCCAATGGGGTTATGTATACGTTGAACCGTTGCCCATAGGAACTACCCCACAGCATAGGCCCGACCTGTAAGTCTGTAGGATGTGCCTGTGGACATTTATCGGTGGGAAAATGGCATTTAAGAGGTTAGAGGCGGGAACGTGGGTAACTATATGTGTGGTGGTCTTGAACACGCCGTGAGGTCATAACCCTAGGTAAAACTAGGCACTATCTTGAGCCTGCGCCTAGGTCCGTCGAGGAAGTTGACGAGGTGCTTGAGCAGGTCTTTAGACGCGGCGTCCTCCACGGCCCGGTGGACTGGGTCTTCCAAGCGTCGGCAATATACACAGAGTACAAGGTGCAGAACCGTCAAAAGTTGCCGGGGGTCTGCATCTTGAGTCGGCCGGTAGACGCCAGATAGAAGAACCAGACAGCGAGTCGATGCGTTTGAATTCAACACACCAGTTCGGTCGTAGGCTGGAAAAAGACGTTGGCGGGCCCGGTGGGATTTGTAGGCCGGCTCTCGCCGTGAACCCACGTCCTACGGCTCCGGAGGGTCGGCGCCTTGCGGCCTACGGCGGCCAGCAAGCGCTCCGCCGCTCTGTCCTGACTGAGCTACGGGCCCCCGATGGATGAATACACACATTATAAAGTTTAATAGGGTGTGGGTCTGTGGTATTGTGAAGAGGTGTTTTAGACGTGTCGGCTGTGTCCCGGCTATTGGGCTGGGAACGTGGGGCATCGGCGGCGGGTTCTGGACCGCTGATACGAGCAGAGACGGAGAGTGGGTGGAGGCCGTCAGATACGCGGTGGGGCGGGGCTTGAAGCTGATAGATACGGCGGAGATGTACGGCGGAGGCCATTCTGAGGAGCTGGTGGGCAGGGCCCTCAAGGGGCTCCCCCGGGAGGAGCTTTTCGTAGTTACTAAGGTGTGGCCTAGCCACGCGAGGTATGAGGAGGTTCTGAAGGCGGCAGAGAGGAGCGCGGCGAGGCTCGGCACCTATATTGACCTGTATCTGTTGCATTGGCCTTCAGACGCCGTGCCTATTTGCGAAACTATACGCGCCTTCGAGGCACTTGTGGATGGGGGGCTTGTCAGGTTTTTCGGGGTAAGTAACTTCTCTCTGCAACAGTTGCAGGAGGCTGAGGCGTGTGCCAAGAAGTACAAGGTGGCCGCCGTCCAGAACCACTACTCGCTCTACAACAGGAGGGACGAGGCGGATGTGCTCCCCTACGCCTTGGCCAACGGGATTATGTACATGGCCTACACGCCTCTTGAGAAGGGCGCCGTGGCGAGAGATCGGCGGCTTGCCGAAATCGGCAGGAAATACGGCGCAACCCCGGCGCAGGTGGCGCTTGCGTGGTACGTGAAGCGTGGCGTCGTCCCCATCCCGAAGGCGGAGAGGAAGGAGCACATAGACGAGATAGCGGGGGCGTTTGGGCTGGAGCTGAGCGAGGAGGACTTCGCCGAGATCGCGCGGTGGAGATAATAAGTGACAGCGCGAAGGCCCTGGAGATAGTGAGTAGGTACTACAAAGGCCCTGTCAAATACGCCCGCGCGGTTTTGGAGAAGTGGCCGGGGTCCGGCGCCGTCGTGGCGTATATGGGCGGCGAGGCTGTCGGCGCCGAGATCTTCTACGCGGTTGAGCTGGCGGCCGCGGCGTGTGTACACTACTACGTGGCGGTGGTGCCCGAATACAGAAGACGCGGCGTCGCGTCTTTTCTCGTAAAGAAGGTGGAGGAGCTGTGCGGGGCCGGGATATACATGGCAACGACGACGGAGGACAACGCGGCGGCTATCCGGCTCTTCAGAAGGCTGGGATATGCGGAGTATAGATGGGGCGAACTGCCCCGCGGAGCGAGGGAGGTTCTGCTTAAGGCCACCTGCGGATACGACGACGACGTTCTTCTGGTAAAAGGCGGCGACCCCGTTGCCGTTGCTACGCACACCCAAGACGTGGAGAGGCTCTGGCGCGAGACCTGCCTAAAGCCGTTTCTCAACTTATAGCGCTACGCATCATTTTTTAAAATGGATGTACGGCGTATATATGGAGATCTACGTAGTGTTTAGGGGCAAGCCACCCGCCGAGTGGGCAGAGGTGCCAGGCGTGAAGGCGGTCTCTGCGGATTCCCTCACCTCCATAGAGGGGAAGTTCGTGCTTGTCGTCGGCGACAGAGAGCTGGCGGAGTGGCTCAAAGTCGGCTACCTCACGGAGGAGGAAGCCCGAGAGCTCCTAGACTACATAAAGAAGAGGTTGAAGGAGGAGGCCAGTTAAGGCCCGGCCGGGTCGTGGATTGGTACAGGCGGGTGGTGGAGGGCTGTAGGAAGGTTATAGAGGAGTACGAGGAGTACGCAAAACGCCCGGATGCAGACCCCCAGGTGCTTGAGGCGTTGCGGAGGAGGGCAGAGTGATGCAGGCGCTACGTGGCCGGTCAGTGAGGGGCGTTGCGGCCACGCCTACCGTGAAGCCACGGCTCTGCCTTATGTATTTAACCCTGTTTGTGGGTGGGTTCGTGATGACGTCTTGGGGAGCCGTGGAGCGGTGACAGGGCGGTTATCCCGCTGACTAGTATAGTGTGAGTTCTATGTTTAGCCACTCCTTAACTTCGCGGTAGAGCGACTCAATTTCTTTTCTGGCGTTGTCATCCCTAGGTAGCTCATGGCCGGTACTTTGCTGTAAGCCACCCGCTGGCTGATTATGGTCTGGAAGCGGGGGAGGTTTAGGCTTCTTTCAATGATTTTGAAAGCTTCGCGTGCTTCCTTTGTGCGGTTGTCTACGCGGTTTATCAGGACCCTGGCCTTATATCGATGCCTGACGTCACCATTTCTGTAAGTTTGTTGTACATCCTCTTGACTCTGAAGGGCTCAGCGCCGTAGGGGTGCGTCACGACTATTATCTTGTCGGCCGCGTAGAACGCCGTAAGCGTGTAACGCCTCTCGTAGAAGGACAACGTATCGAGTATCACCACGTCCCAGCTCGATGCGCCGGATCTCTCCAAGAACTGCCGGAGCAGACGCTCAGGGCTGGGCCTGCTTCCGGAGAACCAGGCGAGGCCCATGGCGTCGCTGAGGCTGTCGCCGCTTGGCACTAGGTCGACTCGGTAGATGCCCAGCTTAGCCGCGGTGACGTAATCGGCCAGCTCAACACTTTCTCCACGCAGAAACTTAAGAAGCGCATCGCCGACTGTTCTCTTCTTTTCCTCCAGCTGGGCGACTCCAGCCTCGCCCAGTAAGGCAGTGCTTAGGCCAGCGCTGGGGTCCAGGTCGATTAGTAATACCTTCTTTCCCTCGCTGAGAAATTTGTGGGCCAGATGCGTTGCAATAGTCGTCTTGCCGACGCCGCCGCTAGCCGAAAGAAACGCAACCACCTGTACCGCCTACGTATTTACACGCACTTTTAAGCTCTACGTCAATGTATAGAACTGGTACAAGAAGCGACGCGGTTTTGGCCCTTTCGACCTCCCCATTGCCGTAAAGCAAAAGCGCCACTTCAACGCCGCCCGTAGCTTTCCACAGCAGAGCTTGACCCACGCCGCAGGCGAGGCGCTCTGCAGGCTCGACCTCGACGTAGACGTCACCGCATTTGAGGTCCGCCCTCCAAGGCCCTATCTTGACCTCTTGTTCGCACCTAGCGGACTCTTTTATACATCGCTCGTTTACCTCATCGTAGTTCTGCAACGCGCCGAGGTTGAAGAAGTTCATCAGGTCCACAGAAAGGCGTGAAGGTTAATAAAAGTGTCAACCGGCGTTGCCATGTCTAGGAAGAAGTCTGATCTGTCTTCGCTGGAGGGAGTTGGCCCCAAGACTTTGGAGAAGCTTCAGGAGCTGGGCGTCGTCTCCGTGGAGCACCTGGCCGAGTTCACCGTGGAGGAGCTGGTGGAGGCGGGCATAGAGTACGACAGGGCCGTGAAGATACTGCAACAAGCCCTGCAACGGGTTGGAGGCGCACAGCCGGCG